>JAABSU010000267.1 GCA_011390265.1 Spirulina sp. | reverse complement strand
ACCGGCGTTATAGACTTCATGGGTGAGTTGTTCGGCGGCTTGGGCGAATTCTTCGGGGGTGGGGGTGTGGTTGGGGGGTTCGGGCCAGTAGCCCCAATGGATATGGCGACCAAAGGCGGTGCTGATGGGGATATCCCCAGCGGCTAGGGCCTTGAGGATGAGGTCGAAATAGGGGAGGTTGACGGGATGCACAGGGTTAAGCCTCGTGAAGGAGTTTTAATATTAAATCTGCTGAATCAGATCCTGCTGTAGGGGCGTTGGCGTAGGCCTGCCGGAGGCACAAAAATTTTTCGCCCCTACACCGATCCATTCTACCTAAGCGATGGGTTGGAGGCCGGAACCGACGGGGGCGATCGCACTCAGGTGTAATTTAGGATGATCCCCAATAATCTGCTGTAAATTCCACTCATTTTTAAACAGCAACACCGGCCGATCCCACAGGTCTTTCACCACCATCGTATTAAACAAGCGCCCCGCTTTTTCCAATGCTTCCCAGCCCCCCGTTACCCAGCGGGCCACGGTATAACCCAAAGGCTCTAAACGGGTTTCTACGCCGTACTCATTCATGAGGCGAAACTGCACCACTTCAAACTGCAATTGACCCACGGCGGCGAGGATCGGATCGCGCTTAAATTCATCGGCGGCGTGCATAATTTGAATCGCCCCCTCTTCTTGCAATTCCGTAATCCCTTTGTGGAACTGTTTAAATTTAGAGGGGTTGGGATTTTTGAGATAGGCAAACAGTTCTGGCGAAAAGCAAGGAATCCCTTCGTATTCCAACTTTTTGCCCTGATAAATCGTGTCCCCAATCGCAAACACCCCCGGATTATTTAAGCCAATCACATCCCCCGGATAGGCCACATCAAGGGATTCCCGCCCTTGGGCAAAGAGTTTTTGCGGTCGGGAAAGGCGGACGGTTTTGCCGGTGCGGGCATGGCTGACGGTCATGTCTTTTTCAAATTTGCCGGTACAAACGCGAATAAAGGCGACGCGATCGCGGTGTTTCGGATCCATATTGGCTTGCAGTTTGAACACAAAGCCGGTGAAATCGGGATAGGTGGGATCGATCGCCCCCTGGTTGGAGGTGCGGGCCTCCGGTTTCATGGCGTAATCGAGAAAGGCTTCGAGGAAAAGTTGTACGCCAAAATTGGTCATGGCACTGCCGAAAAATACGGGGGTCATTTTCCCGGCGTGAATTTGCTCCAGATCAAAATCCGGGGCAATTTCGTCGAGAATTTCTAAATTCTCCTTCAATTCAGCATACAAATCGGGATCTAAAACATCCTTGACCCAAGCATCATTAATGTTAAAAACCATATCGGTGGCGGCGCGGCTACCGTGGGATTTGCGCTCAAACAGGTGGACTTCCTGCTTGCGACGGTCATAAACCCCTTTGAAGCGATCGCCGCTGCCAATGGGAAAGTTTACCGCATAGGTTTGCAAGCCTAATTCCTGCTCAATCTCATCGAGCAATTCCAAGGGGTCACGACCGGGGCGATCCATCTTATTAATAAACGTAAAAATGGGGAGCGATCGCAGTTTGCACACTTCAAACAATTTGCGAGTTTGCGTTTCCAAACCCTTGGCCGCATCCACCAACATCACCGCATTATCAGCGGCGGCTAAGGTGCGATAGGTATCCTCACTAAAATCTTGGTGGCCCGGCGTATCCAGCAAATTAATTTGATACTGGTTATAGACAAATTGCAACACCGTTGAGGTGATGGAAATGCCCCGCTGTTGCTCCATTTCCATCCAGTCGGAGGTAACTTTGCGCTGATCCCGCCGGGATTTCACCGCCCCCGCTTCGTGGATCGCTCCCCCGTAGAGCAGGAGTTTTTCCGTGAGTGTGGTTTTCCCTGCGTCGGGGTGAGAGATGATCGCGAAGTTGCGTCGGCATTCGACGGCTTGATAAAGTTCGGTGGCGAGATCGGACATGGTGGAAGGGAACAGGGAATGGGGAACAGGGAAGATCTTGACAATTGCCTCAAGATAACCCACCCCTACACCGACCAGAAGGGGAAATATTCTTGAATCCCCTCCTGGGAGGGGTGCCCGTAGGGCGGGGTGGGTCTGTTGAATCGCAAATTTGCGTAGGGGCGAAGGCGAAATTTTTTCGCCCCCACCCGTTGATCACGTTAGATCAAACCCACGGCCCGGAAGCCCTTATACAGGACGATGGCGATCGCCGTGAAGACCGCCAGAATACCGAAATATGCCACAACTGCCATAGGGGTTTCTCCAAAAAATGAATTAAACTAAAGGGCCGATCTATTGATGCCGTTTTCTCATTCTACCCCTTCCTATGGCCGCTGTTCTCTCCGTCGCTCTCCCCGAAACCGCCTACGATATTGCGATCGCCCCCGGCTCCCTCGGTGACATTGGCGCGGCCCTGAAGCCTTTGGGGTTGGGGCAGAAGATCTTGATGATTTCTAACCGGGTGGTGGAAAAGCATTATGGGGAAACGGTGCGGCGATCGCTCAATGCCGCCGGGTTCTCCGTCGCCACCCACATCATCCCCGCAGGCGAACGCTACAAAACCCTCAACTCCATCCAAAAAATCTACGACGCGGCCCTAGAGCATCGCCTCGAACGCTCTTCAACGTTCCTGGCCTTAGGGGGCGGTGTGGTGGGGGATATGACGGGATTTGCGGCGGCCACTTGGTTGCGGGGGATTAACTTTGTCCAAGTTCCCACCACCCTATTGGCGATGGTAGATGCTTCTGTGGGGGGCAAAACCGGCGTGAACCATCCCCACGGCAAAAACCTAATCGGCGCATTCTATCAACCCAAACTCGTCTACATCGATCCCGATGTGCTGAAAACCCTGCCCCCCCGTGAATTTCGGGCGGGGATGGCGGAGGTGATTAAGTATGGGGTGATTTGGGATCGGGATTTGTTTGCCCAGTTGGAAGCGGCGGGGCCGTTGCAATCGGTGCATCAGTTACCCCTAGATTTGTTGGAGACGATTTTAGTGCGATCGTGCCAGGCGAAGGCGGATGTGGTGGGCCAAGATGAGCGGGAATCGGGGTTAAGGGCGATTTTGAACTATGGCCATACGTTGGGCCATGCGGTGGAAAGTTTAACGGGCTATAAGTTGGTGAACCATGGGGAAGGGGTGGCGATCGGCATGGCGGCGGCGGGACAGTTGGCGATCGCCCTCGATCTCTGGGATACCGCTGCGGCCCAGCGTCAAGATGCGTTAATTACGAAAACGGGCCTACCGACGAAAATCCCTGCTTTCCTCGATCCCCTAGAAATGATCGCCACGTTGCAATTGGATAAGAAGGTGGCGGCGGGGAAGGTGCGGTTTATTCTTCCTACAGAAATCGGCAAGGTGGTGATCACGGATCAGGTCACGCCGCAAATTTTGCAAACGGTGATTCCTGCTTGTCAGGATCCCCCCTGCCCCCCTTAAAAAGGGGGGTTCTGAGAATTTAACCCCCTTATAAAGGGGGTCGGCGTAGCCGGGGGGATCATACAGCCTTAGCCGGAGTCGGATCCCCCCTAGAGCGAAAGATTTTTCCCCCTACAGGCGCGAAAATCCCCCCAATGGGGCCAGAATCCGTAACAATGGAGGATGGCGTTTTTGTCCTTGGGGTAAAAACCTGATCCTTTGACCTCCATTTTTAGCAATCCACTATGACAACCTATTATTACGTTCTCGCTAGCCAAAAATTTTTACTCGAAGAAGAACCCTTTGCCGAAGTCCTCAAAGAGCGCACCCGCTACTATGGCGAGCACAACAAAGAAATTGACTTCTGGCTCGTTAAAGAACCCGCCTTCCTCGATGCGCCGGAATTGGCAGCGGTGAACAGTAAATGCCCCCGACCGGCGGCAGCGGTAATTACCACCGATGCCTCCTTTATGACCTGGTTAAAATTACGCCTAGAATTTGT
>JAABSU010000266.1 GCA_011390265.1 Spirulina sp. | reverse complement strand
CTTTCAAAAACAATTGGTTATTTAAAAGGTCAATTAGATGCTTTAAATGGTTTAGGGTTAACCAATCACTCTTTACGAAAATATCAAGATTCAATCATTTTTTATGAACAGGCATTGAATGCATCAGAAAACATTATGGATGAACATGAAAAAACACAAGCAGAAGGAATAATTTTATGTAACAGAGGAAATATTTACCAAGAATTAGGCGACCAAAATAAGGCTATTTTTTATTATAGTAGAGCTTTGGAATTACTAGATCATGATAAAAATAAAGAATTTGTTTCTAATATTTTAACTAATTTAGGTTGTTCCTACGAAATCCTTAGAGAATATAATAAAGCAAGAATTTATCACGAAAAATCTCTCACAATTCGGCAAGAGATTGGAAGTGAAGGAGGAATTTTATGTAACTTAGGCAATGTTTACAGCAAGTTAGGAGAATATACAAAGGCTATTGATTATTATACAAAGGCTCTAGCGGTATTAGAGCCTACTGGTCATAAAGAATTTATTGTAAATACCTTGCTTGGTTTAGGTCATGTCCATAATTCTCTTAAGTCGTATAAAAACGCTAAGTATTACTACAAACAGAACTTAAAATATCAATGTGAAATTCAAGATAAACCTAATAGTAAGGACAAACTTAGTAAAATTGACGCTTTACAGTATTTAGGGATTGCTTGCTATTCCCTCAAAGAATATACAGAAGCAATATCTTACCATGAACAAGCTCTAATTCTTCAAAGAGAACTGAAAGACAAGGTAGGAGAAGGCGGAAGTCTATGTAATTTAGGTCATGCTTACGGAGATTTAGGGGAACATCAAAAAGCTATTGATTACTATAAGAAAGCTTTGGGCATACTAGAGCCGATTGGTTATAAACCGTTTCTCCTGAATACTTTAATCGGCTTAGGTGACACTTACTGCTCTCTTAGACAATGGAAATCCGCAATTAATTGCTACAGAACAATTATTACGATACAACAGGAATCTAAAGATTATAAAAAAGAGATGGAATACCTCCTTAAGATTGCTGCTATTTATAAACAGCAAGGCAAAATTTTATCTACATTAAATATTGTTTATAAAGCCTTTCATATTTTAGTACGAGAAATAGAAGACGTTGATGGTTTGCCTATTGCGAATCAACAACCACAAGCCATTTTACAAGAGTTAAATTTACCCCTAGATGCCTATCCCTATCCCAAATGGGCAAAAGCCATCGGCAAATTTGCCCAACGCAGCACATTTAACCTAATTTTGTGCTTTATTTTAGGTCTGTTTGCCTTCCCCTTCGCCCTCATTGGGTTTATCGCCCTCACCCTGTACCGTATCATCCGCAACCTCTTCCCCCACCCCTAACCCCAGAAACCGGGTTTTTACCAAAACCTCAGCAAAAAACAAAAAAATCAAAGCAACCCGGTTTCTCTCCACAGAAGTGATATCAATGCTATCATCACAGTGAATCCTTCCATAGAACACCTTTCTAAGGAAACAATTTATGGCTAATTTAATTGTCCGCAACATTGACGATGCCATTGTCAACGCCCTCAAACAACGGGCCAGTCGTCACGGTGTCAGTGCAGAAGCCGAACACCGTAAAATCCTAGAGCAAGTCTTACTCCAACCCGCCCAAAAATCCTTTGCCGAAGTGCTTGCACTCATCCCCAACGTCGGCAACGATTCAGATTTTGAACGAGTGCAAGATGACACAGCCCATGATGTATTTACTTGATACCAACGTCATCAGTGAGTTGCGCAAACACAACAACGCAAACCCCGGTGTTCAGCAATTCTTTCAAAACGCCACCGAGCAAAATGCTCGCCTCTATATCAGTGTGATCACCCTTGGCGAACTTCGCCGAGGTGTCGAACGCATTCGCCATCGTGGAGATCAGCCGCAAGCTGACCTTCTCGAAGCCTGGTTACAAACTATTTTAGAGGACTACACCGACCACATTCTCGATTTCACCACCACCGAAGCTCAGGTATGGGGACGCTTGCGTGTACCCCACCCTCAAAATGCCATTGACAAACAGCTAGCCGCTACCGCCCTAACCTGCGGGCTTACTCTGGTGACTCGCAATATCAGCGACTTTGCAGGAACAGGAGTAGATCTCATCAACCCATTCGCGGACTGAAGTCCGCACTACAAACTGAGTCCTTATGATTCTGTCTAGTGCTATCAAAACCCACAGAATTAGACCCTAGATATTGTTGGGATCAATTCCCAACTCCCGCAACTTCGCCAAAGCCCGCAACCGCTGCCCTTCCGCCGCTTCTAAACGGGCTTGAGTTTCCGCCTGCGCCCGTTGCATTGCATCCCGCTCCTCACAGGCCCGATCGCGCTCCGCCCGCGCCGCATCCCGCTCCGCAAACACCTCACCGGGATCCTGAAACGGTTCCCCATCAGGATAAAACACCACCAAACCCCCCGCCATCATCGCAAACCGAATCTTTAACGTCGGCGAAACCCAGGGCAAATTTAACGGCATAATCATCGTGAAATCATCTTCCCGCCGCTCCCTTACAAACCCCCAAAAATCCCGCGACTCCGGATCATAAAAAAACATCTCCAACACCCCATAATTGGCATAAAAAAGCTGCTTCGCCGCCATTTCCCGATGGGTGTTACTGGGGGATAAAATTTCAAACACCACCTGCGGGGCAATATTGTCCTCTAGCCATTGCTTATAACTACCGCGATCGCCCGCCGGCCGCCCCAACACCACCATCGCATCGGGAGCTTGGCAGGGAGCCGGGGGTCGCTCCACCTGCACCGGATACCACAGCAGATCCCCCGCCACAAAAGCGGTTTGCTCTGCGAAAAGGTGCTTGAGATTCGTCACCAAATAAACAATCCAATCATATTGCACCGTATTCTCTGCCATCGGCTGACCATCAGAATCGGGATAGAGGGTGTCAACCATACAACGACATCACCTCCGTAATCCCCAACCGCGACTGTACCCCCAACGTCAACGGCGATCGATGCCCCAACCGCAAATGCTCCACCCCCGCACAGGCAATCATCGCCGCATTATCCGTGCAGAACTTTAACGGCGGGAAATGAACCGCCAAACCCTGGGGAGCCGCCGCCGCTTCGAGGTGGGAACGCAGCGCACTATTCGCCGCCACACCCCCCCCGATCGCAATCAAAGGTAAATCGTGGTCAAGGGCACAGGCGATCGCCCGTTTCGTGAGCGATCGCGCCACCGTCTCCTGAAAACTCGCCGCAATATCCGCCACCGGCAACACCTCCCCCTCAAACCCCTGCACCAAACGCAACACCGCCGTTTTCAAACCGCTAAAACTCGAATCATAGGGGTGATAACCCCGGTTATCCGGCAGCGAAACCCGACCCTCCGGCAGAGGAAAAGCATGAGGGTTGCCCGTTTTCGCAATCCGGTCAATAGCCGGCCCCCCCGGATAGCCCAAACCCAACAACCGCGCCACCTTATCAAACGCCTCCCCCGCCGCATCATCCCGCGTACTCCCCAACTGCCGATAATCCCCACAGCCCCGCACCTCAATCAAACTCGTATGGCCCCCAGACACCAACACACAGAGAAACGGCGGCTTAATCTCAGGATTGCTCAAATAGGTGGCGTAAATATGCCCCTCCAGATGGTGAATCCCCAAAAAAGGCTTGTCGTAGAGCATCGCCAGGGTTTTCCCCACCGTCGCCCCCACCAACAACGCCCCCACCAACCCCGGTGCCATCGTAGCCGCAATGCCATCAATCTCGTCCCAACCCAAACCCGCCTCCGCCAAAGCCTGATCTAAACAGGGGTTGATCGTTTCCAGGTGCTCCCGAGCCGCCAATTCCGGCACCACCCCCCCATAGGTACGGTGCAGATCGATTTGGGAAGCGACAACATTACTGAGCAGCGTGCGACCCGCGTT
>JAABSU010000265.1 GCA_011390265.1 Spirulina sp. | reverse complement strand
GAGGCGATCGACCACCTCAATGCCATAGCCCTTTAACCCGGCGATCTTGCGGGGATTGTTGGTGATCAGGCGAATTTGTTTCACGCCCAAATCATTGAGCATCTGCGCCCCCATACCGTAATCCCGCAAATCCGCCGCAAACCCGAGCCGCTCATTAGCCTCTACCGTATCTAAGCCCAAATCTTGGAGCGAGTAGGCCTTGAGCTTATTCACCAGGCCAATCCCCCGGCCTTCTTGGCGCAGATACACCACCACCCCCAGGCCGGCGCTTTCAATCATTTTCAACGCCGTTTGTAACTGCATCCGGCAATCACAGCGCAGGGAGCCGAGGGCATCGCCGGTTAAACATTCTGAATGCATCCGTACTACCACCGGCTGGGCGGCAAATTGGGCGGGGTTGCCTTTAACGATCGCAATATGCTCGGTATTATCAAGGCTGTTGCGGTAGGCGTAGAGGTCAAAATCCCCAAATTGGCTGGGAAATTTACACACGGATTCCCGGGAGACGAAGCGATCGTGTTCGAGGCGATAGCTAATTAGGTCGGCAATGTTGATCAGCTTTAAACCATGCTGGCGGGCATAGTCGAACAATTGCCGGAGCCGGGCCATGGAGCCGTCGGGGTTTTGGATTTCGCAGATTACGCCAGCGGGGAATAGGCCCGCGAGGCGAGCCAGATCGACGGCGGCCTCCGTATGGCCCGCCCGTTTGAGCACGCCCCCCTGTTTGGCCCGGAGGGGGAAAATATGGCCGGGCCGGCGGAGATCTTCGGCGCGGCTGGCGGGGTTGATGGCGATTTGGATGGTTTTGGCGCGATCGTCGGCGGAAATACCCGTCGTTACGCCCAAATGGGGGCCGGCATCAATGCTGACGGTGAAGGCGGTTTGATTGGGGTCGGTGTTTTTCGTCACCATTAGGGGCAGATCGAGGGCATCGAGGCGTTCCCCGGTCATGGCCAGGCAGATCAGGCCCCTTGCTTCCACCGCCATAAAGTTGATCATGTCGGGGGTGGCAAACTGGGCCGCACAGATTAAATCCCCTTCGTTTTCGCGGTTTTCATCATCAACAACGACAACGGAGCGACCGGCTTTAATATCGGCAAGGGCAGCCTGAATGGAATCAAATTGCAACACTAATTTGGGGTGAGGATGGGTGAAAGTGACCCCTATTTTAACGGATCGGGTTCGGGCTGATGGCAATCCAAGATTAGTTATAGAATAGGCCTCACCCCATGATCCCCCCTGCCCCCCTTAAAAAGGGGGGTTCCGGAATTTGACCCCCTTTTTAAGGGGGTCGGCGTAGCCGGGGGGATCGTGTAATCAATTTCCCATTCCCAAAAATGGCCCATTGGCTCGTTAAATCAGAACCCACAGACTACAGCATTGAAGACCTGGCCCGCGATCGCCTCCAACTCTGGGATGGGGTGCGCAACTACCAAGCCCGCAATTATTTACAAGCCATGGCCAAGGGCGATCGCGTCTTCTTCTACCACTCCAACGCCAAACCCCCTGGCCTGGTGGGGTTAGCGAGCGTTGCCCAAACCCAGATCGTCGATCCCACCCAATTCGACCCTCAGAGCAAATACTACGACCCCAAAGCCACCCCGGAGCGCCCCCGCTGGTACACCGTCGAACTGGCCTTTGAGCGACAATTCCCCTTGATTCCCCTTGATTCCCTCAAGGCCCAATTCAGCCCAGAAGAATTGCTGTTAGTGCGGCGGGGCAATCGCCTGTCGGTGATGCCCATTGAGGAGGCGATCGCCCCCCGCCTGTTAGCCCTCGCCGGCTGTTAAGAAACTTTAAATTGAGCCAGAAAAAAGCCGTGTTATATTGCTAGCGTGCAGTTGCATCCAGCAGGGAAAAAACCATGGCCGCCAGTGATGAATTTCGGAAATATCTTAAAGAGGGCAAAGTGGTCGAAGCTTTGACCTTGGCGTTGGGAGAGGCGATCGAACTGGAAATCACCACTTGGGTTTCCAGCGAAGATGACCAAGGCTATGGAGCCATGGGGCAACCCGCGCCGGGAGCACGGATGCGCACCCGCATGAACCTCGTCGATGGAGATATTGATAACGAAGTGGGCAGTCAATTTATTGGCAGCGGCCCCTATACCGAACTGCGAGATTTTCACCTCCAACAGGTGCAAGATGGCCGGGACATCATTAAACAAAACCTGGAAAGTCTGCAACAGATGTTTGTGTTGCTGGCTCGCACCGTGGAGCGGTTGCCCAAAAACCGCACCAACCCCGCCCTCCCCTCTCAGCAACCCCCCGTTTACTAAGCCCCGATGACCAACCCCAAAAACCCCCGGCGACGGGGGGCCGCCGCCCCCATCACCCCCTCCCCTACCCCTGCGGCTCCCCGGAAAACCTTTGCAGAACGGGGTGAACAGTTAATCGGAGATTTTGCCCAATCCCTCGGAGAAGTGATTATTGATATCACCGCCTTGGAGGTGAATACAATGGTCGTCAAACAAATCACTGGGTCTAAGTTTATGCCTTGGGAGACTTACCTGGCACTGTATAGTATTGACGACCATTGGACGGCCCGCAGCAATATTCACGAGTCGTTGCAGTCCCGTTATATCAACCTACGGCGGGATTTAGAAATGGAATACCTGCTGCTGGCCTGTAATCCTGACTCAGAACTGTTTGATCCAATCCTGGCTCAACAGCAGGATAAACTCCAGATCTTGAGTGATCCCAACGCCTCAATGAATTTGGGTCACACGCAAATGCCCAACCCCTTCATTCCCCATGATCCGGCGGAAATGCAGAAGGTGCAAGATCTGTTGCATAACTCTAAATTTAACCGTAGCCTGCGTAAAGTGTCGGAACTAAAAGCAGCTTTAGACAATCGCAATCGGATCTTAAAACGCATGGATGCGCTTCCCCCTACTGTCCAAGCTGAGGCAATGGAGCAGGAGATTAAAACCGATGTAATCTATGCTCAAACGATAATTCAATTGGATGGGGATATCATCAACCGCTACGACGAAGATCTGTTTAATCATCCCCACCGTGATTTACTATTGCAGATTCATAAAGAGAGTGTCACCTCCGGTGAGCGACAATGGCGGGAGTTGTTGGGCTTTATCCTTGATTTGGCCCAAAAGACCTTTGCTCAATTGGGGAATGCTTTATCGGGATCGATCAAACGCTGATGGTGGGGAGCAATGGATCTGTGTTACCGGCTGCGCTAAAACGGCGGCAACGGGCCCACTTTGATCAGATTAAATTAGAGGCTGTGGTGCGGATCGTGAAGGAACGCACCGCTGATGATCAATTGCTTTATCATGGCGTAACGTTTCACCTCAATTCCACAACACTAGGTCGGATTACATTGGCACAACAACGGGGGCAAAGCCTCCATATTCCCTGGCCTTTTCTGACGGAATTTTGGCGTTATGCCTTGGTGGATAGCCAAGGGGGTTTGCAATCGGCGGTGAGTTTTATCACGATGTATCCCCTGGCTACGGGGGAAAAACCACTGTTGAAAACGCTGATCAGTTTAGATGGGGATATTATTCATCAGGTTTGTGCCGATTGTTTAGATTATCCCACCCTGACCCTGAATCTCTCTGCTGCTCATTCTTGGCTGATTCACCAACTTTTGGGTCGGCTGACGCTGGGGGGCAAATCCTTACTAAATCGCACGGCTTGGGGGTTTTCCGGTTTGCTCACGGTGGGCTATGGGGTATCTCAGGGGGTGGAGATGATTCAGGTGGGTTGGGGTTTGGCGGGGGAAATGGCGATCGCCTCTCTCCTCCTCGTTGCGGGCAAATGGATCATGCAAGGGCTATTGCGGTTCATGCTGCCTTCCCTGCTCCGCTATGGTATGAAGCGGGTGCTCGCACCGGAAGCCCAAGGCATGGGGGCGAAGTTGCGCAAATGGTTGCCCCGCTGGGGGGGGTGAGGGCGAAAGATTTTTTTGCCTCCGGCAGGCTTACGCCAACGCCCCTACAGGGCC
>JAABSU010000264.1 GCA_011390265.1 Spirulina sp. | reverse complement strand
TGGGCCATTGAGCAAGGGATTGAAACCGCCACATTTCACATCCTCACCCCTTATCCCGGTACAGCTTTGTACGATCGCATGGCTGCCCAAGGCCGTCTCCTCCATCACCATTGGACTGATTACGATACCCGCCATACCGTGTTTCAACCGGCCCAACTCGAACCGGCAGAGTTAGAAGCTATCTATTGGCGAGCTTATGAGGATTTCTATCGCTGGGGGGCAATTTTCCAGGGGGCCTGGACTAAAAAAACCTGGAATGATCGCGCTCGCCATCTCCTTTATGCGGGGGGTTGGAAAAAGTTTGAACCCCTTTGGGATCGGATCATTCGGGTGGAACAGGTGGCCAAGGTGCGGCCCATGTTGGAGGGGATTCTTCAGGGCTGGCAAGCTGCCACAACTTCCGATGTGATGGAAACCAAGCTACTTGCTCCACACCCACAATAAAGCGTGATCCCTCTAGCCCTCGTGCCATGGCGCACAGGCAATAGGCGGATTTAGCCCCCTTTTTAAGGGGGCCGGCGTAGCCGGGGGGATCATGAGCATCACAACGAAGCAGATCCTCTAGCCCTCGTGCCATGGCTCCGCCGTGGCACGGGCATTGGGCGGCTCTGCCGCCAGCGCAGGGGGTAGATTCTCACCCCAACCCGCATCGGATTTCACCTTACAGCCTCCCCATTTGGCCTGACAAAACTCCGGCGTGGTGGTGAGGCGTTCCCACACCCGCCAGAGGGGTTCGGTGGTGATGTTGCCGAAACTGCGGGCGTTGAAATCGCAGGACATCACATCCCCATAGGGGGAAAGGTAAAAATAACTTGTGCCACAGGAACAGCCGACGCTGCGATGGCTGGTGAAATAGGCAAAAAAGACCACGCCGGGATAGGTGGCATCCTGATTGTAGGGTTTGGCGGCTTGGATCATTTCCTCTACCCAATCGGGATTATTGCGCAGATCTTCCCGGTCTTTGTAGCGGCCACTGGGGAGGGCATCAAAGACCAGCACCTCATGCACTCCTAGGCGTTTGCCCAATTCCACCATGGCGGCTAATTCCCCCCGTGCGTGCCTTTCTGGGGTCATGGTTGTGGAAATGCCGACGGAAAAACCGAGGGATTTGGCTTGTTTTAGTCCTGCTAGGGCGCGGTCAAACAGCCCCGGCGTTTTACGGAAAGCATCATGGGAGGCGGCATCGGGGCCATCGAGGCTGACGTAGATGCTATCGAGGCCGGCGGCCCGGAGAGCGAGGGCGCGTTCTTGCAACAACCAACCATTGGTAAAAAGCACGGTGGTGGAGCGTTGGCGATCTACGGAGCGGATTAAATCCGGCAAATCCGGCCGCTGCAACGGTTCCCCGCCCACGAAGTTAATCACGGAAACGCCCAACTCCTGAGCTTGGGCAATGGCATCCATCCCTTGTGTGAGGGAGAGGGTTTCGCGGCCGGGCTGATCCACCGCTTCAAAAAAGCTGCAATGCTCACAGGCCGCGTTACAGGTGGCATTGACGGCGAAGCTCATTAAGTTGGGGAGGTTTTTGTTTTGGATCGTGCGGTAGAGGGCGCGGGCGAGGAAGTTGGCGGCGGGGGGGCTGAAGACGGCGGGGGTAGAAAGGGAATAGACGGGGTAGCCTTGGCGAAAGTGAATGATTTTGCTGTGGTTGAGATAGATCTGATAGAGGATCGTGGTGAAGTCTACGCCGTAGTTGAGGCTACGGGTGAGGAGAAACCATTTGAGGCGGAGGCGGTGGCGGAGGTTGAACATGGGAAGGGGTAAAAGTTAAAGGGTAAAAGGGGGGGGGTAGGGAGTGGGCATTGTTGGCTATTTTAAATATAGCGATCCTAGAGCAATGGCAAGGTAAACTCTTGAAATTGTCAAGGCGCGAAGCAAGTGGTATCATCATGGGAACAGTCGAGAGATCTGACTCTTTCAGATCGCGGAAGCTTGGTCTTCCCTCGACTGATTTTGTTTTTTAAGTACCTCTATTTTTGGATTCAAAAGCATCAAGATTAATTCAGCTTGCGGATTTAGTTGCTTATGCTGTTTTTAGATCTTTTGAGAAGGGAGACAATAGATTTTTTTCGATTATTAATCCTAGATTTGATTCAGAAGGTGGTGTGTTGCACGGGCTTCATATTTTGGAATAGTAGGGGCGAAAAATTTTTGCCCCTACTGAAGGATCTGATTAAGCGAATTTTATAGCATCAGGAGAAGGTTATTATGCAGATTATGATTGAACTCCCCGACGATATCGCGAATCAATTACAACCGGTCAATGCTTCCCGTCGAGTGTTAGAACTGATCGTGGCAGATCACTATCGTCAAAGTCGGATTGGAGCCGGTGAAGTGCGACAAATACTCAATTTTTCTTCGCGTTGGGAAACCTACGAATTTCTGAAGTGTGAAAAAGCTTATCTACCCTATACTGAAGACGATTTAGAGCAGGATGTCCAAACCATTCGCAATCTTTTAGACAAAAAATAATGATAATTGTATCGAATACCTCCCCCATCAATTACCTAATCTTGATTGGGGAAATTGATCTCTTACCTAAATTATTTGGGAAGATTTTCATTCCCCAAGCTGTTTATATCGAATTATCTGATGAAGAAGCTCCAAACCTTGTCAAAACTTGGATTACAACACCACCCAACTGGCTCAAGATTGAGCCTGTCAGTCAAGCTTCAGATGCAATTATAGACTTGCTCGATCCTGGAGAGCGTGCGGCTATTTTTCTCGCTCAAGAACTCAGGGCAGACTTGATTTTGCTAGACGATATGAAAGCGCGACGTGCTGCGAAAGAGAGAGGTTTAAATATGACAGGTATTCTTGGAATTTTGGATCAGGCGGCAACGATGAAGCTTATTAATTTACCTAATGTCGTCCAACGTCTTCAAAGCACATCCTTTTGGGCATCTGACAGCTTGTTCCAAAGGTTATTAGACAAGCACGCTTAAGACTTCATACGGAATCTGGTTGTAGAATTGATGGGCGGAGGGGCGAAAAATTTTTCGCCCCTCTATCAAGTGTGCTATTTGATTGATCGGATTTTGATGAGATTGACCTAGGGGGCAGGATCAAAAAAATCCTCCTGGGAAAAGTTCCTGGAGGATGTTTAAGTTCAAGGGGGACGCGGAACGGTGCGTCGGTGGGGGGTTATTGGTAGAGGCCGGGAGTCCAGGCGGGGATGATGCGGGTGTGCATTCCGTTGGGACGGAGGGATTGTTGTTGTGCCGCTTGGAAAATGGCCTCGGCTTGCCCTTTGCCGGTCTGCAAAGAGATGGGGTCGGGGATGTTGAAGTTTTCTGTGCTGGCCGTTAAGTTTTCAAAGGTAGGAGTGACGGGAGTGGTGGGAGTGACGGGAGTGACGGGAGTGGGAGCGGCAGGGGTGACGAGAGTGGGAGCGGCAGGGCTGGGACTAGAGAAATCAGAATTGGTGAAGTGGAACTGACCCACACTGAAATCTGGGGAAGTCAACGGCCCGGTGATTAGAGCGTTCTGCCATGCGCTATCTAAATTGGTCTGAAGTATGTCCCCATCAATAACAGTAGTGGAGTTGAAAGCCCCGAACAGGATAGGAAATTGGTTGGTATTCTGATTCGGACTATCTAGTCCTATAACGACTGGGACATTGGAGAACATCACTGGTCCTGTCGGAGAAAATCCGCTTCCCCCAACTGTCCCATAGAATTCCGCGTAACAAACGGACAAACAGTCAGGGGCGCCGACAAGAGTCATTGTGCCGGTAAAAGTTCCTTGGTTGCTGGTGGTGAATGAGATTAGAGTAGAAAAGCTATTCAAATCGAGAGTTCCGCCGGTGATCGCAATACTATTTTGAGCTTGTGCGGTTTGGGGGAGGGCGATCATCGCTAAACCCGCCGCAATTCCGAGCAGTGTGGTTGTGAGTTTGGTTGTCATCATTAAAGCCCATCTCCTGATAAGAAAGTGTTAGTTTAGGGGTTAAGAAAGGGGGACGCGGAACGGTGCGTCGGTGGGGGGTTATTGGTAGAGGCCGGGAGTCCAGGCGGGGATGATGCGGGTGT
>JAABSU010000263.1 GCA_011390265.1 Spirulina sp. | reverse complement strand
AATGGCATCGATGGCACGCTTTCCACCGCCCTCGGCATTGCCCACCGCCACCGCCCCACGGTACTACTCACAGGGGATTTAGCCCTGCTCCACGATATTAACGGGCTACTTCTCGCTCCCCAATTTGTCGGTCATTTGACGATTATTGTGATCAATAACCAAGGGGGCGGCATTTTTGAACACCTGCCCATTGCCCAATTCGATCCCCCCTATACCGACTTTTTCGCCACGCCCCAAGGGGTGAATTTGGAGCGGCTCTGTGGGGCCTATGGGGTGGATTATGCGCGAATTCAGGATTGGGCGGCGTTGATTGCAGCGATTGAAACCTTGCCCACGGCGGGGATTCGCTTGTTAGAAATCCCCACCCACCGCCAACGGGATGCCGTGGAGCGCGATCGCTGGTTTAAGGATTGGCCAGATGGAGGGGAATCGCTTGAAACTCCCCCTGGTCATCCAATTGCCAATTTTTCATCGTCACCCGTTCCCCCTGCTCAATAGCGAGGATTAAGTAATGGTATTCCGGCCAGGCGATCGCCCGGTCAAATTCCGAGGGAACCGCCGGATGATCGGGGTGGGAATGGTAGATGCCCAGGATTGACTGCTGGCGATCGCGGGCGGTGCGTTGGATCTGTAAAAAAGCTTGGGGATCGAGGGCAAAATTGCGACGGCGATCCATTGGATCGCGATCGGCCATACCTACCAAATCCCCCACCTCCCCCCGACCCCAAACATTCTCCATCGCCACCACCTCCACCACAATCCCATCCCCCTCAACCCACTGCCCCAGCAAAACCCCACAACATTCTTCGGGGTAGGCTTGCTGGCTATGGCGGCAAAGGGCTTCGGTTTGGGCTGAGGTTAAACAGAGAACCATTACCTGATCGGTGTATCCGTGGAACGACCGGGGAACTCAGGGGAGTTCGTGGGTGCAGGGACGGGACGATTGGCAGGATTAGCGGGAGAAGGAGCCTCCACTAACCGGGACACCCGCAACGTAAACTGTCCGCCGCCGGTTTCCCCAAAGGCCCGCACCCGGATAATGTACGTGCCGCTCTCTTCAATGGGCATGAATAGGAGCGAATCGGTTCCCCCACCGGGGCGATCGTCATTTTCCCCCATCAGCGTCCCATCGGGCCGCAACAAAGAGACCACCGTATCGAACTCGTTGGATTTCAAATCAATCAGCAGGTTATCCCCCCCTTGAGCCGCAACCTCATAATCCCGGAAAAAGCCCCCATCGCCGCTGGGAATATCGCGATCGGTGAGGGTATCTGTCCGGCTTTGACCCGTTGTGAGGGTGGGCCGTGAGCATTGTTGCTTTTGGGATGGCGTGAGGGAGGGATCCGTTTCACAGCGGGGGGCTGCGGCGGCGGAAAATGTACTAAACCCGACCAAGGCGAGACCCATCAAGCAAGCGGTGGGCCAATAACGAGTCAAGACAAATTTCATAAGGATTGGAAAGCCTGAACGCCTCTATTATCGCCACTTTTTGGATAGCTGTATAGGATCTGTTGCTGCTGTGGGCGACAATTCTCGCTAGAATCACACAGAAGACCGCAGGTTGGGGAAAGTTATGGTGTTATCACGTTGGCAGGGGCTACTGATGGGGATTCTCCTGATCGTCAGTGTTGGTTGTAGCCAGGAGCCAGCGTCAGAAGAAGGGACATCAGGGCAGCCCGCAACATTACCCGATGGGGATCGACCGATTTTGAGCGATCGCCCCTCCTCTCGCCCTTCTCCCCTACCGCCTTTCCCCTTGGCAGATGCCCCCCAAACGGAAAGCGAGAACGGTGAACCAGTTACCCCTGAATCTGAATGGATCACCGTTCAAGGTAACGGGGTGCGCCTTTCCCTCCCTCCAGACTATACCGGGGGCAATCCAGGGGTGGAATTTGCCGAACTCAAGGCCAAGCTGGATCAGATCAGCCCCAGCTATGCCGAGCGATTTGCCACCATTGAAGCCAATCCAGAGGCGATCGCCCTCCTGGCCTTTGATGGCAAAAACACCAGCGCCGGTTTTTTAACCAATGTCACCATTGCCGCCGAGCGCGTACCGGGAGAAGTTTCCATTGAAGAATATGTCCGGGCGGCCAGCAACCATTTAAGCCAAGCCTATGAGATTGAAAGCCAGGGTCTGCTTCAGGTGGGAGCGTATCCAGCAGGACAGATTATTGGGGTCATTACTGCGGATAATGAGGTGGAGGTGAGGCAACTGTTTTATCTCATTCAGGCGGAGGATACTTTTTGGATTGTCACCTACGCCACCCCAGCAACGGAATTTCAGCAACGACTGCCCCAGTTCCAACAAAGTATCCAAACCCTGCAACTTTCATCCTAGAATTTACGCCTTCTGCCCATGCAATTGAAGCAAGTTATCATCATTCATAAAGCCGGCGATTCCCTTAGTCAGGAATGGGCAGAAACCTGTGCCCGCCAACTGGAAAAACTCGGTTGTCATGTGTTGGTGGGGCCGAGTGGCCCAAACGATAACCCCTATCCGGTATTTTTAGCTTCGATTAGTCACAAGATTGATTTAGGGATTGTCTTGGGGGGAGATGGGACAACGTTGGCGGCGGCTCGCAATTTAGCACCCGTGGGAACGCCGATTTTAGCGGTGAATGTGGGGGGGCATTTGGGCTTTTTAACGGAGCCGTTTGAGGTTTTTCAGGATTCGGAAGCAGTGTGGCAGCGGTTGCTCAATGACCGTTATGCGGTGCAGCGGCGGATGATGTTGCAGGCTTATTTAGTGGAGGGCGATCGCCTCAATCCTCAACGGGTCAGTGATCATTTTCTCGCCCTTAATGAAATTTGTATTAAGCCTGCGAGTATTGACCGGATGCCCACGTCGATTTTGGAAATGGAAATCGATAGTGAGGTGGTGGATCAATACCATGGCGATGGCTTAATTATCTCCACACCGACGGGTTCCACCTGTTACAATGCTTCCGCCAACGGCCCCATTTTACATTCCGGAATGGATGCGATCGCCATTACCCCCATTTGTCCCCTCAGCCTTTCAACGCGCCCGATTGTGGTTCCTCCGGGTTCGGTGATTAATGTGTGGCCCCTGGGGGATGTGGAGTTATATACGAAACTTTGGAGTGATGGGGTGCTCGCGTCGAAATTGTGGCCGGGGCAACGCATTAGTATTCGCATGGCGGAATGTCAAGCCAAGTTTATTATCCTCCGGCCCAACCATTCGTTTTACAAAACCCTCCGGGAAAAGCTCCATTGGAGCGGCATCCGGATCACATCGGACAATGGCAAACTCAATCGCATTCACCCCTCAAAACCCCATGAATAACTATTTTTTTAAAATTCAGGACTAACCTCATGAATCGTCAAGAGTTACTCAATCGAATTTCAGTAAACCCCAATGTTTGTTTTGGCAAGCCTTGTATTAAAGGTCATCGTCTGTGGGTTGCTTTGATTTTAGATTTTATGGCTAGTGGTATGACTCCAGCAGAAATTCTGAGTGAATACCCACAATTAGTAATGGATGATATTTTAGCCTGTTTGGCTTATGGCGCAGAAATGTCTCGCGAGCGTTTTGTCCAAGTGACGATTGAATCTGTAGCATGAAATTCAAATTAGATGAAAATATTGGGTGTCGTGGTCAACGATTGTTACAGGATGTTGGCCATGACGTTTGCACCATTGTTGAACAAGATCTAAAAGGAGCTTCGGATCGTGAGGTGATCGCAGTTTGCCAAGAAGAGAAGCGATGTTTAGTCACTCTTGACTTAGATTTTAGTAATCCCCTTAATTTCAGACCATCTCTTTATAGTGGAATTGTTGTTCTCCGCTTACCAAAGCAACCCAGTTATCAAGATTTAATTGATGCAATGCAAACCCTTGTAAACGCACTTGATCGATTGGATATTGTCGGGAAGCTTTGGATTGTTCAAAATGGAATAGTTCGGATTTACCAAGAAGATGAATTGTAAGGATTAGAAAGGGTATAAATCCACAACTTGATCGTTGATGATTTCGTAGCCCCATTCTGGATGTTTGGCGATTTGTTGGGCGATTAAATTGCGGCCTAATTTGGTGCGATAGGCCTGTTGGAGTAATTCTAAACGGGGGGCGGAAGGTGTGGCGGGAAGTTC
>JAABSU010000262.1 GCA_011390265.1 Spirulina sp. | reverse complement strand
GCCACAATCCGGAATTTACCTCCATTGAAATTTATCAAGCCTATGCCGATTATCACGACATGATGGCGTTAACGGAGCAGCTTATTACCACCGCTGCCCAAACGGTGTTAGGCACATTAACACTCAATTACCAAGGGGAAGAAATTGATTTCACTCCCCCCTGGCGGCGGGTGACGATGCATGAGGCGGTGCAGGCGGCCACGAGTTTAGATTTTGGGCGGTTTGAAGATTTAGGGGAGGCGATCGCCGCTGCCCAATCCGTAGGCATTACCGTTCCTGAAGGTTGTGGTTCTATCGGGGAATTGCTAAATACCGTGTTTGAGGAGCGGGTCGAAGCCACGCTGATTCAACCCACCTTTATCCTCGATTACCCCATCGAAATTTCCCCCCTCACCAAACCCCATCGCAGCAAGCCGGGGTTAGTGGAGCGGTTTGAATTGTTCATTGTCGGGCGAGAAACCGCTAACAGTTTCTCGGAACTCACCGATCCCATTGATCAGCGGCAACGTTTGGAATTGCAGGCGGCAAAAAAAGCCGCTGGGGATGTGGAAGCTCAGGATGTGGATGAGGATTTCTTAACGGCTTTGGAATACGGAATGCCGCCCACGGGAGGTTTAGGGATTGGCATTGATCGCCTCGTCATGGTGTTAACCGATGCCCCCAGTATTCGCGATGTGATTGCGTTTCCTTTATTGAAGGATCACAGCACGGCGATCCAAGCCCACGATTATGATCCTGCCACGCAAGTTTTACGGATCACATTCCAAAATGGCAATATTTACAATTACCATGATGTCCCTCCCAAGGTTTACGAGGACTTAAGAAAGAGTGTTTCGGTGGGGCAGTTTTTTAATCGGGAAATTCGAGAACAGTACGGGTGCGATCGCCTCCTTTAAGGGGTGAGGGTAGAGCCGGCGTGAACTGATTCCAGCGATCGCCAAAATTGTTTAAAATCAAAAACTCTCCTGATTCTCAGCCATGACCGCCATTGAGACCTCCCCTAACCTAATTGACCTTGGCCGCCAAACCCGTGGGGCGGCGAGACAGTTGGCGACGTTGAGCAATGGCGATCGCCACGATGCCCTAGAGGCGATCGCCGCCGCCCTCGAAGCCGCCACCCCCGAAATCCTCGCCGCCAATGCCGCCGACTGTGAAGCCGCAGTGCGGGCCAATATCCCCAAGCCCCTCTATGCCCGCCTTCAACTCAGCCCCAGTAAGTTGAATAGTGCGATCGCTGGGGTGCGGGATGTGGCGAAACTGGCGGATCCCTTGGGCCATGTTCAGATTCACCGCGAACTGGATCAGGGGCTAATCCTCAAGCGCGTCACCTGCCCCTTGGGGGTGTTGGGGATTATCTTTGAAGCCCGCCCCGATGCCCTGATTCAGATCACCAGTTTGGCGATTAAGTCCGGCAATGGCGTGATTCTCAAGGGAGGGAGCGAGGCGTTGCAATCCTGTCAAACCCTCACCCGGATCATTCACCAAGCCCTCAGCGCCACCGCCGTTCCCGCCGATGCGGTGCAACTGCTCACCACCCGCGCCGAAATCCGCGCCCTGCTGACGTTGGAGGACTATGTGGATTTGATTATTCCCCGAGGTTCTAACGAGTTTGTCCGCTATATCCAAAACAATACCCGGATTCCGGTTTTGGGCCATGCCGATGGGATTTGCCATCTGTATGTGGATCAAGATGCGGATCTGGAAATGGCGATCGCCCTCACCCTCGATGCGAAAACCCAATATCCCGCCGCCTGTAATGCTATTGAAACGCTGCTGATTCACGAGGCGATCGCCCCCCAACTCTTACCGCCCCTGGTGGCAGTTCTCGAAGGTCAGGGGGTGGAACTGCGGGGGGATGAGGCGACGCGAGCCATAGTCCCCATGGCCGCCGCCACGCCGGAGGATTGGGCCACGGAATATAGTGACCTGATTCTGGCGATTAAAATCGTCCCTGATCTGGCCGCCGCCCTTGACCACATCAACACCTATGGCTCAAAGCATACGGAGGCGATTGTGACGGAAGATGGGGCGATCGCCCAACAATTCCAGCAAAACGTCGATGCGGCCGGAGTCTTTCACAACTGCTCCACCCGCTTTGCCGATGGCTTTCGCTACGGTTTCGGGGCGGAGGTGGGGATCAGCACCGCCCAAATGCCCCCCCGTGGCCCCGTGGGCTTGGAGGGGTTAATCACCTATAAATATCAACTCACCGGCAGCGGCCACATTGCCGCCACCTATAGCGGTGACGCAGCCCAACCCTTTACTCACCGGGATTTAGGGTAATGGCGGATCAGTACGCTAGCGCGGATAGGTACGCTAGCGCGGATAGGTACGCTAGCGCGGATAGGTACGCTAGCGCGGATAGGTACGCTAGCGCGGATAGATACGCTAGCGCGGATCAAATTAAACTGACGGACATTCGTGCCTATGGCTATACCGGTGCATTGCCAGAGGAGCAGGTATTGGGGCAGTGGTTTGCGGTGGATTTAACGCTGTGGGTGGATTTAGCGGCGGCGGGAGAGAGCGATCGCCTTGAAGATACCCTCGATTATCGGCATTGTATTGCGATCGCCCAAACCGCCATTGAAACCCAACGGTTGATGCTCATCGAACGCCTCGCCACGGTCATCGCGGCGGAAATCCTCAAATTGCCCCCCGTGGAGCAGGTGCGGGTGCAACTCACAAAGCTGGCCGCACCGATCCCTAATTTTAGCGGGGGGATCTGTGTGGACATTGTGCGCAGCCGGTAGGGGCGAAAAATTTTTCGCCCCCACGCCGATCCCGCAGGTGAGGGAATATGAGGGGGATTACTGCACCACTAAAACGGCACAGGGGGCATGGTGAACGACGTGGTTACTGACACTGCCCATGAGCATTTCTGAAATGCCACTGCGGCCCCGCCGGCCCACCACCACCAGATCCGCCTGCCAATCCTGGGCCATTTTGCAAATATAAAACCCCGGATCACCTTCTCCATGGTGAAAGGTGGCGTTTACCCCTTCGGCTTGGGCATGGTTAATAAACTGCTGTAGCCAAAGATTAACCCGTTCCCGTTCCTGTTGAATTAAGGATTGAGATTGCTCAAATAGTTCTGGGGAGAAGGAACCGCCGTACATCCCCAAACTCCCACCGGCAAAGGTACTAGAGGCTGGTGGCAAGAGATCATGGAGGCAGTGGCAGATGTGCAATTCGCTGTGGTGCAGTTTTGCCAAGTGGAGGGCTTGGGCAAACACTTGCGGGTTGGTGTTGCGTGGATCGACGGCGACGAGAACTTTGGCGATCGCCTTCGGTTCCACAAACGGAATTGCTTGCTCTTGGGTTTTGGGTTCCATGCCAGCCTCCAGGGGGTATGAAGAGGGTTCAACCTCTAGAATCGCATGGGGGCTGAACCTTAAACCGCTTTTGAGAGAAAAATTCATCAAAGCCCTGTGGAATACTTGGGGAAGAGTCCTACCTTGTGAAGCGATCATGTCCCCTGTGGAAAACCTGCTGCTTTTTGACCTCTCCCTCGGCGGTCATCACCCCTCCTATATGGAATACCTGATCGCCTATTGGCATCGGCAGCAGTTACCCGGCCAACTGCATTTTGTGGTCGCGCCAGAGTTTCCCACGGTGCATAGGGCAACGGTGGACTATGCCCACAGCCTTGATGGAGAGCGGATTCATTTTTGGGCGATCGCCCCCGCTGAATTTGCGGCGCTCAGTCCCCGTAGTAATGGTTGGACGCGGGCAAAGCGCCATTTTGATGAATGGGCGGTGTTTCAAAAATATGCTAAAACCCTCAACGCCGATTATGGGCTGTTGCTCTATTTCGATACTTGTTTTTTACCCTTAGCCTTTGGCCAATCGTCCTCGATTCCCTTTGGAGGCATTTACTTCCGCCCCACGTTCCACTATCGGAGCTTTTCCCACTACCGCCCTCGCCGCCGCGATCTCCTCCAACAGTGGCGCGAACAATCTTTATTGCGCCGGGTTTTAGCCCAGCCTCAATGCCGCGATTGTTTTTCCCTCGATCCCTATGCCGTGGAGCCGCTCCGGCAACTGACGGACGGGGCGCAAATCTGGCCCCTAGCGGATCCGGTGCGTCCCTTTGATCTCGGGGCCATCGATTTGATGGCACAACGCTCTGCCTTGGGCATTCCCCCT
>JAABSU010000261.1 GCA_011390265.1 Spirulina sp. | reverse complement strand
CATAGTCCTGTCTCACCCCCTCATGCCCTCCCTAACCCTCAACAGCCCCTACAACACAGCCGGGGAACTCACCGGACTCATCGCCTACTGTGGCGACCCCATTGGCTACGATACGCCTAGCAGGGTGGTGTGGAGTCACGTTAAGCAGTGGCAACGCGACGGGCTACTCACAAAGTCGGGTGAGCTTATCCCGTGGGGGGCAACGGTGCATCTGCCAGACTATCAACGGCATGGGGCGCTTAAATACCGCATTGGGGGCTGGAGAGAATACACGGACGGGATACCCCTAGAACCCATCCCTGTAGAAGGGCTGAAATCTGGAGTGCCAAGTATGCCAAGTACGGCGGCGATCATCGGGCAACATTTAACGCCTAAGCCGGCGATCGCGCTTGGTGGTTTTCCGGTGGGGTAGCATCACCCCCCGTCCACCAGGGCCGCCAAAAATTTAGGCCCGAAAATACTGAGCAGCAAAACCACAAACCCCCCCACCGCGATCGCTTGCACCTGCCATTCTCGCATTGCCTTCAGTTCCCGGGCCTGTTGATCATCCCGCCGGTCAAGGGCGGCAAACTTTTCGGTTAGGGTACGGAGCGAATAGCCTGAGTCTTCCAAGGCACGACGGGAAATTTCTAACTCCGCTTTAAGTGATGCCAGCGTGGCTTCGATGGCTCCGATTCGCTCCCCTTGCCGTTTGCCGCCGTCCCCAGTTTGGATTAGGCTGTTTTTGGTTGTGGATAGCTCACGGTCAAAGGTACGCAATTCTTGCTTTACCCCCGTAACTTCCTGAACCAAAATGTTGTGATCCCTAGCAACGGTATCCAGACGGGTGGCGATCTGAATCAAAAGCGGGGGGGCGTTGTTGAGATCCCAGCCCCCCCCGCCGTGGGGGAAAATTCCGCCGCTGGAATCTGGTAAGTTTGAGGACATTGCAATACTGTTGTGAGGGTGGGCTGCTCGGCCTGAATCTCAGCAACCCAGGCGGGGAAATCGAATGAGGGTAGAGGCGGCGCTTGATAGTGCATAGGGGGCGATCCTGATAAACGATCTAATCCAACCAATGCACCTACAACTATATTAGTCGATTGTCCGCAAACAAAAGCCCGCGCCCCATGCGCAGGAGGCAGGCTTGTCAGAGGAAATTTTGTGGATGGCTAGATTATACGGGATAATGGGCCAACCTTTACCAGCCATGGCCATGCTTAAAAATGACATCTGGATTCGTGAGCAGGGAACAAACCTGATCACCCCCTTCACCCCTACCCTAATCCGCCGGACTGAATACCCGGTTATCTCCTACGGGGTGAGCAGTTACGGTTATGATTTGCGCCTTAGTCCCCATGACTTTCGGATTTTCCGCCACATCCCTGGCACGGTGATCGATCCCAAGAATTTTAATCCCGCAAATTTGGAAGCGGTGGAATTGCAAGAGGACGAGTCTGGTTTGTTCTTCATCCTACCGGCTCACTCCTACGGGCTAGGGGTCGCCTTAGAGCGGCTGACCATCCCCCCAAACATCACGGTTATCTGTATCGGCAAAAGTACTTATGCCCGCTGTGGGGTGATTGCCAACCTTACCCCAGCCGAAGCAGGTTGGCAGGGGCATTTAACCTTAGAACTCTCAAATTCATCCAGTGCAGATTGTCGAATTTATGCCAATGAAGGGATCGTGCAACTTCTCTTTTTTGAGGGGGAACCCTGCGATCAACCCTACGGTGATCGCAAATATCAGAATCAACCGGCTGTCGTCACGTTAGCGAGGGTCTGACCATGGATAACGGTTTTGCGATACACACCATCGCCCAAACTCCCAACCCCCAGACTTTGGTTTGGCTGGCCATGCACCAGGACTACAGCGAGGATGCCGTTTGGGATTGCAGCCCACCAGAGGAGTGGCGGTGTGGGGAGATTATTGTCCGGCGGTTATTGGGTGGCGATCGCGGTCACTATGGCCCATTGGAGCATCCCCAGATCAGTTTTAACGTTGTGGGCTTCCCCCATAGCACTATGCAGCAACTCCGAACCCATCGCCACGCGACTTTTGACGTTCAGAGCGGACGCTACACGGGACAACGGTTTTTGGACGCAGCAAAAGGCGATCGCTCTGTTGAGGATGTTTTTTGGTTGCGACCCGTGGGTGAATATAGCGACCGTAATGGAAAAAGGTACCAATACACCGAACAGCAACGGCGGGATGATTTGGAGTGGTGTCGGGTGGCCTGCCAACGTTACGCCGCCAAGATTACGGCCGGATTTAGTGAAGAACACGCCCGCGCCATGATCCCCTTTGAGTTCCGCCAGGACTGGGTAATGAGTGGAAATGCCCGCGCCATCTTGCACCTGTTGGATCTGCGCTGGAAAAAAGACGCTCAATGGGAATGCCAGTTTTTTGCAGAGATGCTTTTTGAGCGGTTTGCCCTGTGGATGCCAGCGGTAGGGGCTTGGTATGCGCATTCCCGGGGCGGTAAGGCTCGGTTAGCCCCATAGACAAAGTTAAGCCCCGGCATTGACCGGGGCTTTGGTTTATTGATCCGGGGGGTTAAAGTTGCCAGGGTCAAGAGGAACGAATGGCAGGGGCCGGTTGCTCTCAATGTAGTCCCGGTTAACAGCCTGTATCCAGGCTTCCTGCGTATAAATACGTTCTGCCATAAGCCGAGCAATCTTTCTCAGTTGATCGGGGGACATCTGATCGATCTGAGTTTGCACTGCTTTGATCTGGAATTGGTAGTGCAAAGGCAATCCACTCATCACGCGCTCCTTTTATGTTTTTGTTGTGCGACCGCCATCACAGCGGTTTGATTAAGTCCCAAAACGTCTAAAGCAGACAGCCTGAACCATCCCCCCGTGCCTTTCAACCGCCCCTGGTGGTGCAATGCCTCAGTGAGGCAACTTAACATCTGGTAACAATCCTGATGCCAAATGCAAGCTTTGATTTTTAGCTGGGAGGCACTGCCCGGTCGCAGAATCGTACCGGGGGCAAAGGGGGTTTTGCTGGTGAGAAACTGCACCAACCCCCTTTTGTTTTCCAATGCCAAGACAAAGCCGGGGTCGCCCGTGCAAACTTGCTGAATCATGGCCCCGTGCCACAAACTCAAAAAATACCGCAGCCCTTCCGGTTTTCCCGGTGCTGTCGCGGGCAACGCAGCGAATAACGCCACGCCCCCAACGGGCTTGAACTCCACATTCCGCCGCTTTCGGGTTGCAGACGGTTCCAGAACCCAGCGAAAATGCGGTTCCGGTTGGGGGTCTAGCGATTGAGCGATAAACTCAGCCGAGTCCACATGGCGCGACCAGAACGCCCAGCCTAAGCCCAGTTGCTGCTCTACACCTCGAAGGGTGTAGATGCCGGGGGCTGTGGCGATGCTGTCAAAATTGATCATTAGGCATCCCTCCCATTGGTAGCCAAAAACATGGCAATAGCACGGGCTGTGGCGGTTTGCATAGGGGTTTGGTTTTGAGCGCACCAAATCTTAAGCTCTGTATGTAGTGCCACCGGGATATGCACCGGGGTCATCGTGGGGATTGAATCAGTAGGCATAGGCTTTGAATCGTTGGAACCCTTACAGCATAA
The DNA here is from genome assembly GCA_011390265.1 of Spirulina sp. Classification (GTDB taxonomy): domain Bacteria; phylum Cyanobacteriota; class Cyanobacteriia; order Cyanobacteriales; family Spirulinaceae; genus Spirulina. The sequence goes on along the minus strand of JAABSU010000261.1, from coordinate 614 downwards.
CACAATTTTTGTTAGTTTTATAATTTTATAAAAGTAGTTGACGTTTATAGTTTTATAGTTTACAGTTAAGTTATTGAACTCAATTAAATCGTTATGCCTAACACCGCCTACGCCCTCGACACTACCCACGTTACCCGGAGCCGCCGAGGGGATTTTCTTCCGGCTCCCCGCAAATGCTACGCGGTGGTTACGGTGCTTACCCCAATTTGGGGGTATGGCGATCGCTCTAACAAAATCGTCAGCACAGAAATCTCCCCCCCGATGGCCGTGATCATCAACTCAGGGGAAACCCTTGAAGATGCGGTCGGAATTGCGACAAGCCAAGGCGAAACAATTTATTCAGCCATCGCCTGTAGCCGTGGCGATTTCATGCAGTTTCACCGGCTAGAGCGGGCGAAGGAGGCGATTCGGGAAGCGTTGCCCGAAGTTGATTGCTGGTAAGTTTTTTCACCCCCTGCACCGGCCCAATCGGCCGGATGGAGGGCGACCTTCGATTGATTTTTTGGAGAAATTCTGATCATGGAACACAGACAGCACATTGCTCATGTTGAGCGGGTTGTGGCAACCTTCACATCTTGGCATTACGAGGTGAAAGCGCAAAACACCACCTTTGG
>JAABSU010000260.1 GCA_011390265.1 Spirulina sp. | reverse complement strand
GGATCATCAATTGAGCCGCTGGAAAGGGGATCGAGGAGATCGCAAGATCTAACCCTGGAGCCACCCCGCTAACAGTTGCTTTTGTTCGGGGCTGGGGGATTTGATGCGACGGAGTTTGTATTGATTGGGTTGGGGTTCCCCCAGGGTAACGGTGGTATGGCGCAGTTGATCATCATGGAAGAAGGCGATCGCCACCTCATCCCCCGGTTGGAAATCCTGCAAACGGCTTTCCAGTTGCTCCGTATTCACCCGCCAACCGGCGATCGCCACCAACTCATCTCCCGGATCAATGCCCACCTGAGCCGCTGGGGAATCTGCCACCACAAACGTAATCACAGTTTTGCCATTTTCCTCCTTAGTGCGAATCCCTAAATGGGGAGTTTTGGGGGCGATCGCCTGCAATTCCAACCCAAAGGGCTGTAAATATTCCTGCAACGGTAACTCCTCCAACCCATGGAGATACCGTGCCAAAAAGTCGCTTAAATCACAATCCGCCACCGACTCCAGCACCGCCACCAACTCCGCCGCACTGTAGCCCCGCTCCTCCCGGCCAAACTGCTCCCACATCTGCACCATCACCGTATTGAGCGATCGCTGATTATCATGGCGTTGACGAATGTTTAAATCCAACAACAACGCCACCAATTGCCCCTTGAGATAGTAGGACATTTGGGAATTATCACTGTGGGCATCGCGGCGATAGAGCTTAATCCAAGCATCAAAACTGGATTCACTCAAGGGCTGTACCTTGCGCCCCGGTGTCAGCAGATAGCGGGTAATATCCCGGCTCAAACTTTCTAAATAGGTATCAATGCCATAGATCCCCGCCCAATGGGGAATGAGCAGATCGTAATAACTGGTAATTCCCTCACAAAACCACAGGGAAGGCGTGTAGTTTTCCTGAGTATAGTCAAAGCTTTCCAGTTCAATGGGGCGAATCCGCTTCACATTCCAAAGGTGGAAAAATTCATGGGCCACCAGTTGGAGAAAACGATAGTATTTCTCGCGATATTGCTCCGCAAGGCTCGCGCCCACGCCCAAGGCAAACCGGGAATAAATCAACGAGCAACAGTTTTTATGCTCCAAACCGCCAAAATTATTGGCGGTGAGGTGCAAGATAAATTGATACTTCTCGTAGGGCAGCCCGCCAAACATCGCCGCTTCCGTAGCGATAATTTTTTGCGTATCCTGGATCAGTTGGGTGATGTCAAAATTGCCATCCCCCCAAATCACCCATTGATGGGGCTTACCTTCCGCTTCAAAGTCATAGACTTGATTGGGGCCAATTTCAAAGGGACTATCCACAAGGGTGTCAAAATCCGCCGCCCAAAAGATCCCCTCGCCTTTGGCGGGCAATGCCGTCGTGATCTGCCAATCGGGGTAGGGGGGGAAAATTTCCACCGTCAAGGGTTTTTGTTCATAGCCCGGTAGATAACAAAACAGCGCCGCGCCGTTGAAATAGCCGTGGGTGCCATCGAGGTGATTCGTGCGCACCGTCAGTTCATTGGCAAAGACGCGATAGTGAACGGTAATGGTGGGGGTATCGGGGCAGTCAATGCGCCAGTGATTTTTACTGAGCTTACGCCACGGTAAAGCCTGCCCCGCTCCATCCATCGCCGCGAATTCCTGGACATGGCGGGCATATTCCCGCACCAAATATGAACCCGGAGTCCAAACCGGCATGATTAACTCTAAACTCGTCATCTCCCAGGCTTCCACCTTGAGCGTGACGTGGAAGTAGTGGTTTTGGGGTACGGGCATGGCGACTTGATAGGACAAGCTCACCCTTTGATCAGTGGAGGAAGCGTCAAACAAAGCAGTAGCGTGGGTCATGAAGGGGAAAAGAGAAAATTAGCAACAAGTATTGATCAATCGTGAATACACCCTGGAAAGCTGAATGGCAATTGAACTGATGGGATCAACGGAGGAGGAGCCGCTTGGCGGCAGACCCACCGCGATATTGCTCCGCAAGGCTAACGCCAACGCTGGCCTATGGATAGACGATCGCCCTAGCAGTATATCGAGGGACTCTGGCCCCTACAATCAAGAGGGTTAAGTTTATGAGGAGATTCTATGTTTGCTGGTCAACGTCCGCAAAATTTAGGCGTGAAACAGGGAAAACTCACCCCCTGCCCCGGAACCCCCAACTGTGTTTGTAGTCAAAGCACAGCCGCCGGGTCAAAGATCGATCCTCTACCGGCGATCGCCATCCCCAAATTGCGTAAAATCATCGAATCGATGGAACGCACCCGGATCATCAAAGCCACTGATGATTACCTCTATGCTGAATTTACCAGTAAGCTGATGGGCTTTGTGGATGATGTGGAATTTTATAGCGATCGCACCGCCAAAGTGACCCATGTTCGTTCCGCCTCCCGGTTGGGGAAATCCGACCTCGGCGCGAACCGCCAACGCATCGAAGCGATTCGCGCCCAAATCAAGGGCTAGAACCGCCAGCCGATACTAAAGTAGATGCCATGATCCTGGGCATTCTGCCCCCGGTCTTCCAGGTTGACCAGGGGTAAGCCATAGTCAAGGCGGAGCGTGACATTGGGATCAGGTTGCCAAATCACACCCGTGCCCAACCCCGTGATGAACCGCTGGCGGGGTAACGGGTTCGGGTTATTTTGGGCATTCCAGATCCAGCCCGCATCAATAAAGGGAGCGAGGATCACCATCGCATCCCCCGCTTCATTGCGGGCCAGGGTGATCCGATTTTCCACGGAAAAACGTAGGCCATTATCCGCTGCCCGGGCATTTTGTCGAAACCCCCGCACCGATTGCCCCCCGCCAACCACAAACTGCTGGGAGGGTAAGAGGGGATCGGCGGCATATTGGAGATCGGCGGAAACGATCACAAAGTGGTTGGTATTGATCACTTGAGCCCGTTGCACCTGGCCCAACCAACTGAGAAATTGGCCATCGGGGATTGGGTTGGGGTTGCGGGTGGCGTTGAAAATATCCAGGCCGAGGCTAAATTGCGATCGCAGCGCCCAGGCCCCCTGAGTATCCCGCCGCAGGTAATCCTGGCCAAACTTTAAAATCGTGGTGGTGGTGCGTCCTTCGGGATCCGGCCCTAAACCAAAGGGGGTGGGGCCGGCAAAGGTGAAGGTTTGCCCTGTTTGGTAAGTTAACCCGCCGGATAGGGCAAATTCTGTACGGGGATTGCGCACCAAGGGCTGACGATAACTCAGTTCATAGAGGGCAGAATTGCCGCTAATTTTTAAAAGATCGAAGGGTTCTTGCACCACGTTGTTGCGATTAAACGATGTGCGCAATTGCACCGTCCCATCCATGGCATTGACGGGATAACGATAGTTAAAATCCAGCGTATCGGAACCCCCCCGCGTGGTGCGCCGGAACCCCGCCCCCAAACTATCCCCGGCTCCGGTGAGGTTTTGATAGTTGAGGTTCACCCCCATCCGTTCAGAACCCACACTGGGGGGGGAATAGTTATCGAGGCTGACATTGCCGCTTAAACGCCGCGCTTCTGTCACCCGCACAACGAGAATACTTTTGGCTGGCTCTGTCCCACTGCGCAAACTAGCTTCAATATTCTCAATCAGGGGATCATTGCGCAGCAGGCGCAATTGATCTTCGAGGTGGGCGGTGTTGAGGGGGGTGCGGGAGCCAAGGGCGATGCGATCGCGCACATAACTGGCATTGAGGGACTCGTTCCCCTCCACTTCAATGGCTTCGATGCCCCCTTCTAAGACGAGGATTTCAATCTGGCCGGTGGGGATGCTTTCGGGATTGAGGACAGCGCGGGAGGTGATATAGCCCTGGCCGAGGTATTGCTCCGTGATTTGATCGGCAATGCGTTGTAGTTCGCTTTCTGTGGCGAGGCGACCGAGGAGGGGGGCGATCGCCCCCTGAAAATCGGCGGTGGTAAACAGGCTACTGCCGGTGATCCTCAGGGTCTCAACAAAAATATTTGCCTCTGTTGCCGGTGCAGGTTCCGGTGTGACCGGGGGATCGGGTTCCGGCGGCAGCGTCGGTTCAGCCGGCTCTAGGGGGAGGGGTTCGGGAAGTTCTAAATTCGGTTGCAGGAAGCGATCTTGGTTGGTTTCTGGGATCTGCGCCACGGGGAAAGCCCGAGGGGAACGGGTGCTCCGAAGGTAGAAATCAGCGGGAGGCTGGGGCGAAGAAATGGGGGAATCCTGCTCTCGGGCAGAGACAACGACAGA
>JAABSU010000259.1 GCA_011390265.1 Spirulina sp. | reverse complement strand
AGCCATTAATATGGGGCATTTCCACATCGAGGATGAGCAAATCCGGGGCTGTGCGTTGGAGGGTGGCCCAAAATTGGCGGGGATCTTCAAGGGTTTGTAACTCAATGGGCCAGGGGGCGAGGAAATTGGCCATGGCGGTGAGGAGTACCGGGTCATCATCCACTGCCAAGACCCGCGCTTCTGGGGGGCGTTGTTGTTGGAGGTGGTGAAAGACCGTCGTAAACAATTCTGCTGGCGTAATCGGTTTAATTAAAAAGCCCTGCACCCCCAAACGGGCCACCGCAACGCGATCGCCAAAATTATTTTGGGCTGTCAACACCAAGAGCAGCGGCGGTTTCGGTAAATGGCGCAACTGTTTAAGCAGTTTTAACCCCGCTGTAGCCCCCTGGGGAAAGGCTAACTCCACAATCACCACATCCGGCAGGGATTGATCTGCGCCGTGATCACGCCACTGCTTCACTTGGGCGATCGCCTCATCCAACTCTGCACAACAGGCCAACTCCAACGGCCAATGCTGCGCCTCCGTGGCCAAACTGACCCCTTGGGACTGATCGGGATCAATGACCAGAATGCGCGGGGGATGATCAACAGATAGGGAGGGGGAAGGGCCTCGGCTGAAGGGCGGCGCAGGGGGCGGTGCCGGTTTTGGACTGGTGGAGTTGGGCAATAGGTCTTGCAAATCTGTTAGGAACTGCCGTAGATTTGCCCCTTGGGCCACCGTCACCGGCTGCCCTAACCCCAATTCCAACTCTCGCGCCAAGTCAGAGCCAGCGGGGATACCAAACATTCCCAAGGAACCCACCAGCTTATGGGCTTCCTGAGCCGCTTCCCACCGCAGGGCATCGGGTAAATTCCCCCTTTGGGCGGCGGCGATCGCCGCTTCAATCTGATCCAGCCGCGCCAAAATCGGTTCCCGAAACTGCGCCCAAAGCCTTTCCATACCGCTTTGCATCGTCCTGGTTTTGGGGGTTTCTAAGGCCGCCTCGCCCGGTTCTGGAGCCACCGCCTTCAGACAATACCCCACCCCATAAACCGTTTCAATCGCCCCATCCGCCCCCACCGCCTTCAACTTCCGCCGCAGCCCCTTAATATGGGCCCGCACCGTTTCCTCACCAGGCGGGTCATCAAAAGACCATAAATGTTCTAAAATTGCCCCCTTGGTAAAGACTTGGCGTGGGTGACGCAAAAACAATTCCAAGAGGTTATATTCCTTGGGGGATAGATTTAAAATTTCCTGATCCCAACGGACTTCGCAAGCGCTGGGGTTCAATTGCAGCGGCCCCCAGGTTAAAATCGGCGCACTGGAATCACTTTGGCGACGGAGCAGGGCGCGAATCCGGGCCAGCAGTTCGGGAATTGTGCAGGGCTTAACCACATAGTCATCGGCCCCCGCATCTAAACCCGTCACCTTAGCCTCACTGGCATCATTGGCGGTCAACAGCAGGATCGGGCTGTTAATCTGAGCTTGCCGCAACCGCCGACAGAGGTTAATCCCATCCAGCTTGGGCAAACTCACATCCAACAGCATCAAGTCGTAGCTAAAACCGTTCGCATAGTCCCAGCCCTCTTCGCCATCACGGGCAATATTGACCACATAGCCTTGATTGAGCAGGGCTTCGTTGAGCGTCTGCAACAAAATTTCATCATCTTCAACCAAAAGTAAGCGCATTTAGGACTCAGCGATCTAGGGGCACAGGGGATGAAGGGGTGATGTCACCATCACTGGCTCAGGAACCGGCCATTCACTAACATAGTTTGGTCAATCGTCATGGTTGTTGAAAAATATTCTAGAACAATTTGTCTGTGGAAAAATGCCAGCCCAAGGGAAATTTGGTAGCAAAAAAGTTAAGAAGTGAGGAAATTTTGGCTTGATAGGGATTTATGGGTTGTTAATGATTTTGTTAAAAGTTGAGTTGCGGCCTCCACCGGTAGGGGACGAAAAAAGAGATAGCCTTGGCCGTAGGGACAATTTAATTGCCGGAGCGTTTCCAGTTGGGACTTGGATTCAATGCCTTCTGCGATAATATTCAGGTTTAAACTCTTAGCCAGGGCAATAATCGCCCGAACGATTTCCATATCTTCGCTGTTTTGATCAATGTGATCCACAAAAGATTTATCAATTTTTAACACATCGAGGGGAAAACGATGAAGATAACTGAGGGAACAATAGCCTGTGCCGAAGTCATCGATGCAGAGTTGGATGTGCTGCGATCGCAACCCCTTTAAAATCGCGATCGCCCCATGGGGATCATCCATCAACGCCGTCTCCGTAATTTCTAACTTCAGGGTTTTCGGACTAAACCCCGTTTCCGCCAAAATGAGGGCAACGCGATCGCCTAACTCCGGCTTCAATTGCCGACTGGACAAATTAACACTGATCATCACCGGCTGGCCCGGGAACTGCTCCCGCCAGAGCCGCCCCTGAATACAAGCCTGACGTAACACCCATTCCCCCAAAGCCTCAATCTGCCCCCGCTCCTCGGCGATCGGGATAAATTCCGACGGCGAGAGCCAGCCAGCGGTGGGGTGTTGCCAACGGATTAAAGCTTCAAACCCGATCAGGTGCTCGGTTTGCAGGTGGATAATCGGCTGGTAATAGAGGCAAAGCTGATTCTGCCCGATGGCACTGCGTAAATCCGTATCCAATTGTTGGCGGCGGATAATCGCTTGGCGCATGACGGGATTAAAACACACCGCCCGGTTTTTGCCCTGGGCCTTAGCGCGGTACATGGCAATATCGGCATCCTGTAAAAGCTCCTCCGCCTGATGGTAGTGGGGTTGGTGGGGCACAATGCCAATACTGGCCCCCGTAAACACTCGATGCCCAGCAATATCAAAGGGTTCAGCCAAAATCCGCAGAATTTTATCCGCGAGGGCAATGGCGGCGGCACTCGTACCCAAGGGGGTGATTAAAATCGTGAACTCATCCCCCCCGAGGCGGGCGAGGGTATCCGTGGGACGGAGACAGGTTTGTAGACGGCGGGCGATCGCCACCAACAGCGCATCCCCCAACCAATGGCCCAAACTATCATTCACCAACTTAAACCCATCAAGATCGAGAAACAACACCGCAAAAGCCGGTACACATTGCTGTTGTGAGAGACAATGCGTTACCTGTTTCAGAAAATAGGCTCGATTCCACAACCCCGTCAGCGCGTCATGGGTGGCGTTGTAGCGGAGATTTTCCTCCGCCAGCTTACGACTGGTGATATCCACCACACAGCCCTCATAGCGTACCAAAGGCTGATTGTGGGTCATCGCGCCGATGGGATCACAAATCCGCCGGGCATTTTCCGAAATCCAGATCACCCGACCATCCCGGCGATAAATTTGCGATTCAAATTCCTTCACCTCTCCGTGGATCTGCAACTCCAACAACAGTTTTTCGTAGCGTTCCGGTTGGACATAGGGGGGAACCGGCTGTTGGGCTTGGATGGCCAAAAAGGAAGCAACGGATTCATAGCCGTAGATTGTTGCCAGGGCGGGATTAACATTCAGGTAACGGCCTTGGCGATCCAACTGAAAAATCCCCTCGACGGCATTTTCAAAGATGCCCCGATACTTAGCTTCAGCGGCTTGGGAAAGGGCTTCGGCGCGTTTGCGTTGAAACACGCCCCCCAATTGCATCGCCACCGAAGCCACCAACTCCACTAGGCGGGGTTCTTCCCGATTGGCTTTGAGCATCGCAAATTCCAACACCGCCAACACCTGCCCTTCGGCAATAATCGGGACTAATAGGCAGGCGCGGATCTGTCCACAGTTGGCGATCTCCTGACGCATTAATCCCGTTTGCTCCGATTGGCATAAATCCGGAATCCATTGGGGAAGCTGGCTTTGCCACACCTGCCCGGGCAACCCTTCCCCCCAACCAAAGCGGAAGCTCTGACCCTCCTGCCAAAATTGGTTAAAGCGGTCTTGCTCGCTGGGATTGAGGCAGGAATTGTAATAACAAACGGGACTGATTTCTAAATAGGTTTGCTCACTATTGGGAACCCACACCGCCCCAAACCCCCAGCCTGTGGCTTCACAGAGCAGGGCTAACACTTCCCCCAGGGCTTGGTTAAAATCGATGGCGAGGCTGACGGATTGGGTGACGCGGTGGAGGAGGTGGAGTTCTTCCTCGGCCCGTTGGCGCTCGGTGATATCCATCCCCGCTAGGAAGCAGAACTCATAGGATTGGCGATCGCGCCTCACAATCGGTTTTCC
>JAABSU010000258.1 GCA_011390265.1 Spirulina sp. | reverse complement strand
CATATCAGCACGACGCAAACTTCTGGGGAGTTATGGCAAATTTCGGAGAAGGGGGCGGTGATTCGGCTTGCAACCGATGCGGTTTGTCCTGAGCCTTTGAATAATCTCAAGTTGGCGGTGTTGGATTTGCCGGATAATCCGGCGGGGAGTGATGATATTTACGGGAAGGTGATTCAATCGCCCGAATCGGAATCGGATAGTTTTTATCTGCTCTTTACGGCTCGTCCTCCGGCGGTTTTGGCGGCATTTCAGAAGATGTATAAATTCGCCAAAATGGACGCATAAACCATCAATTTTGTGATCCCATTACCGCCTGCCAGTTGCTTAACACATTGCCCTCACCCTAAATCCCTCTCTCAGAGCGGGAGAGGGACTTTGAAAACCAATCAGATGATTTCTGAACAAGCTGTAGTTCTTTTTATGAATAGGAAAAACTCATCATGCTAAAGACGTTTAAGGCTTTTTTACAAAATGGGCGTTTAGAATGGATTGAGGATCACCCCAGTCTTGAGAATGAACGGTTGCAGGTCTATGTCACCCTTTTAGAGGGTGATACTGAGCCGGTGCTGAAAACAGGCGGTCAAAAGATGGCGGAACTTCTCCAGCAACTTGCTGCTACTTATGAAGGCGATGGGATTGATCCGGTTCAGTGGCAACAGGAAATGAGATGCGATCGCTCATTACCGGGACGATAACCAATGCTTTCCGTACTCTTTGGGCATGGTTTGTCATAAGGGAAAAATGGTAGGGGTGGCGGACTAATCGTTAAAAGCTTACTATAGAGCAGTAAATAGGTTCCGTTGAGTCACCATGATTAAGGTCTTTAAAGAAGGAAATGTAACTGTTCCTATGTTTGTTTGTGACATTTGCAACAAGCCGATCACAGATGGAGAAATGGCGGTCGCCGTTTTTCAAAACTTACCTCTATTAGATGGAATTGAAACTGCGGAAGTTTTGCACGCTCACAAAGGACGTTGCCATGATGTAGCCGAAAAGCGATTAGGTAAGACAGCAGGTTTTGACGAATTAACTAATCACTGCCGCTATTTACTTAACAACGCATCAATCAAATTATGATGCTGGTAGGTATAGCAGTAGTTAGTATTGTTAGGACGTTTCAGAAATCCGAAACCCTCTCCTGGTGGGCATTGCCCACCCTACGCGATATCCTAAATTGAATGGATAGGCCATCAATTTTGTTATCCCATTAATGGGTTGTAGGGGCGAAAAATTTTTCGCCCTCCGGCAGGCTTACGCTATTTCGGGGGGCGATCGCCTGCCCATGGCCCAATGATGGGTTCTTTGCGTTGTTCTTTGGCGGCGAGTTCTAGGTTGAGGGTGAGGAGTTTTTCGAGGATGTCGTCGTTGGGGGTGAAGCCGTAGGCTTTCATGACGAGGTTATCGAGTTTTTGATGATGTTTTGAGAGTTTGCTGGTGGGTTCGTGGAAATAGTTGTTATACAGGGTGGTGATGCCACAGTTTTCTTTTTCCATGCGATCGCTGCGATATTCGTGGAGGGCGATCGCTGCTTGGCGGATTTGTTCGGTGAGTTTGAGGGTGGCGGTTTGGGGAAAGGGGAAGGTTTCAAAGCAGGTGTTAGGAGTGTAGCGGGTTCGGTCTTCTAGGGTAGAGCTTTGGGCTTTGACCCATTGGCGATGTATATTTGAGGTGAGAATGCCAAGAATATAAAAATCATCGGATGCTACCACTGCTATAGAATTGTTTGGAAGTAAGTTTTTATCAATAGGCAAGCAAATAAACCACTTAGAATGTGCAGGAAATGCAATGTATTGAGATAATGGCTCAATTGCTTTTCTCATAGCAGCATTTGTTCTTTTAAATCTCCACCACTTCTCTCGCAAAACAGTTTCACGATTATTGTCGCGTTCTGGTTTGACATATTTTTTGACATGATCAAAGGGTAATAAATATTCCCTAGCCTCTTCAATACTCATACTGGAAAAATCTATAATCCATAAATCATCTATTTTTTCAGTCAAATTTTTGGCAGTTATCATTCTCTTCAAAACTTCATTGTTCTTGCAATCACTTTCTATCCAGCTTTGCGTTTGTTCACTATCAACAAAAAAGCCTTTGCCATTAGGTTGACAGCCAATAAATGAATAATTTTTATTATTTTTGATAATAAATGCTTCGGATGTATCTACCAATGTACTCAAGGAAGAGCTTATACGCTGAACTTGTTTATTATCCAAAAACAAAGTCATAGGCTTTTGCTTTGACCAATTCACTAAACTAACATGAACTACGGCTGCTCCAGACCAAGGCTGTGTAGTCACAGCATCATGAATATATCCACCTTCTGCACAAATATAATCTAGAGAAACAGATCTGCTTTTCCCTTGACTAATAGAGTTAGTAGCCACCAAACCCGCTCTGCCGTTATCCGAAATATGTTGATGAGCTAATCGAAACCAATAACTAGCAAAATCTACCTGTGCTCTAATTTCGGAAAATTTCTTAAAAACTTTTTCCGCATATTCATCGCCAAGTTCTGATCGAATTCTAGATCCCCCCAAAAATGGCGGATTCCCAATCACCGCATCCGCCGCCGGCCAATCCGTAAACAACGCATCCGCACAAACAATATTTTGATCCAACTGACTCAACGGTAAAGCATTCTCATACATCCCCCACTCATCAATCGCAATCTTTCGCGCAATCATCAACGTCACCCGCGCCAACTCCACCCCAAACGGATTAATATCAATCCCATAAAACTGCAACGGACTCACCAACCCCTCACCCGGCACACCCCCAAACGCCCGCACCTTCTGCCCCAACTCAAACTCAATCCGCTTCATCTCCTGATACGCCATATACAGAAAATTCCCCGAACCACAAGCCGGATCAAGAACACGATAATTGGAAAGAGCGATCGCAATCCTCTCCAACTCCGCCAAACTATTCGCCCCCTCAATCTGCTCCTCCCAAAAACGGTTAATCGTCGGGCCGACAATCTTCATAATGTCCCCCTCCGAAGTGAAATGCATCCCGTGGGCGTGGCGTTGCTCCTTATCCGCAGTACTCTCAAAAATACTCCCAAAAATAGCCGGACGAATCTTACTCCAATCCTCCTGAGCCGAAGCATAAAGCAACGCTAACTCTCGCTCCTCCAACTCAATCGGATGAATCACCGAAAACAACCCACCATTAAAATAATTCACCCCCTGATAACGTCCCGCCGGAGTCATCCCCGGACTATTCATCTCCCGAAATAAACCCCCAATCACATCATAAGAACTCGCCCCACGCTGACAATCCTGCACACAAGCAATAAACCGATTCGCAGGCAACAAACCCCGATCCTCAGCAAACATCGCCATCACACATTGCAACACAAACCGCTGCGCCGTCAGCCGATCAAACTGCTTCGTTCGTTCTCCCCGTTGGGCTAAAATACTGAACAATTCACCCATCCGCCTACCGGCTTTCTCAGTCACTAAAACTTGGTTATTGCCAAAAATTGGATCACTACCAGTCTCTAGCCCACCCTTGTAAGCCATGAAACTGAACGCACCGATCCGGCTTGGCAACTCCACCAATGGCACACGATCCATCGGCTCATTCACCTGTTGCTCAAAATCGTAAATCCAAAACTCATCAAAATTGCAAAGAATCACATAACGGGGACGATCCGGAACCAAATTAAACCAATATTCACGAGCTTGGGCAAACTGTTCCTTAAGATTCACCCCCCGGCTCTTCATCTCAATCAAAACCTTCGGCTTCCAAACCAAATCCGCAAACCCCGTATTTCCGCGCTTACTCCCAGAGGCGATCGCCTCCTCATAATGCGCCCCCGCCTCCATCGCCCCCTCATGGCCAAACGCCCGAAAAAAGCGGTCTAAAAACGTTTGCGCCTCACTGCGCTCCCGTCCCGTAATGCGGTCTTCGCAAAATTTAACAAACTTCTGAAGCGATTCAGGTGTAGCGGTCATGACAATTCCCGTGGGTAGCTTTTGCTGAAAAAACGATTCCCTCAGCGTACACCATACACCATCAACCCTGCCATAAAATTTAATGCCCTCCGAGAACCAAAACCCTCAGCACCCCAGAACTCACCAACACCGGAGCGATCGCCTTCCTCACCAACGACCCCCTAGAAGCGCCCCTCAAAGGCTTCCCCCCAACCAACCCAATCTGATATCTGCCATTGAAACCTGGTTAGAGGAGATTTGAGAAACCAAGAAACCGGGTTTCTGAAA
>JAABSU010000027.1 GCA_011390265.1 Spirulina sp. | reverse complement strand
TGACTACACCCACAGTATAAAGATCAAAAGCACAACACTTCCGAGTTTGTTAGCAAAGGAGCAGATTGATCTCCGTCAATATCAAGCCTTAATTCTAGATACCCAAGGTTCAGAATTGCTTATTTTGCAGGGTAGTTTGCCAATTTTAAAATATTTTAAATTTATTAAAACTGAAGTTACTGATTTTGAATCCTATGCAAAGTGCTGCCAACTTTCAGAGATTAATGATTTTATGATTAAGCAAGGATATCACGAATTTTCTCGCTACGAATTTGCGAATCGAGCAGCGGGAGGAAGCTATTTTGATATTATCTATAAAAAGCGATCTGCTTTCGGCATGGGCAGGTTTTGGTCATGAGAGAAAATCCCTTTTCCCTAGCTATTTCCCCCTGATTTGCTCATAAAACGCCCATTGTTTCTGCGCTAGAGCGCGGTTCGTGTAGTGGGTGAGGGCGCGGTGATAGCCTTTTTGCCCTAGGGTTTTGGCGGTATGGGGAGCAGTGATCAGAGTGCGGAGGCGATCGCCCAATTCCCCCGCCTTTCCCTCCGGAAAAATTAACCCCGCCTCACCAATCACATGGGGAATCTCCCCCGAATCTGAGCCAATCACCGGCACAGCGCAGGCCATGGCCTCAATCAGCACATGGCCGAATTGCTCTTTCCAACCCACGGCGGTTAAGGTTCTCACCTGTTGTGTTGTTTCCGAAGGCAACACCAGGCAATTCATCGCGTTGATATAGTCCGGCACGGCATCATGGGGGACAGATTCCACCCAGCGGAGACGTTCAGAGATCCCCAATTCCGCCGCCCTGGTTTGAATCGTCGCCGCCAATTCCCCCCGCCCCAACAACAGCAAAATCCAATCTTGATCCAACAAACCCGCCATAGCATCCAAGAGCGTTAAAATCCCCTTTTCCGCCACAAATCGCCCCACAAATCCGACGACAAATTGCTCAGGGTTGATCTGGAGTTGCGATCGCAACTCCTGCTGAGGCTGGGGTTTAAACAGCGTTTCATCCACCCCCAATTGGGGCATGACGATCGCAGATTTTCGATAACCATGGTCGCGCAAAATATCCACCCCATCCTGATTGCCCGCAATTAAACCATCGGTATGGGCAAGGTTGTAGCGTTCGAGCCAATTAATCGGGAATTTATTCTCATAGGGCAAATTCCACCAGGTAAAGAGGCAATGTTTTGCCTTCAGTCTCAGTAAGCGGCTCAAGGTAATCAGTTGGGCATAGGCAAGGGATTTTGCCCCCTGTTCCACTTGAATAATATCCGGTTGAAATTGGCGCAGAATGCTAACCATTGGCCAGCCAAACATCAGCATTGCTTGATTATTGTTGCTCAAGTTTGCCACCGGCAACCGCTGAAAGTTGCCATCTTGCCAAGGGGGGGCGTTAATCCTGCGGTTCTGTACACCCCCCGGTTGCCAAGTTTGCGGAACCACCACCATCACTTGATTACGGGGATCGAGTTGCGCCAGTTGCCGCAATTTTTCGCAATTGAGATCGACGATGTAGGAGTGGCTGGCGATGAGGATGCGCATGGGGTGGGGAATAGGGAACAGGGAATGGGCAACGGGCAACAGTGGAGTGGTAGCCGGAGTTCCTATGATTCAGCAACGGATGGTCTGGCTATTAGCGGGCGATCGCCCCCTCCTGACTCGTGAGTTCATGATCCAGTTGGGTATAAATCTGGCCAGGATTGAACAATTCTTTCAACCGTGTTTTCAACGCATCGAGGAAACCGATCCCATAAAAAATGCCACGCACAAACACTTTGAGCGGGGAGCCGCTTTTATAACAGGGGGGATGGCCTAGCACATGACAATCAAACAATTTGGCGTAGAGCCGTCGTTGTTCATCAAAGGTGAGGTTTTTCTGCGCCATTAAAAAGTGATTGTGATAAAACGTCACTTGGTATTGGAGCGATCGCGTCGTGATATCGTGGCAACCGCCGGTTTCTTCCCCCAAATGCACCAGGGAGGCCTCGGGATCGTACCAAATTTGATAGCCGGTTTTGCGAATTCGCAGGCAAAAATCCGATTCTTCCCGCACCGCCGATCCCCGGAACCGCTCATCAAACCAAATATTATATTTCGTGAAAATTTCCCGACGGTAGGACATATTACAACCCCTGGCGGAAATCACCCGCTGGGGTTTGACGGTATGCACCAAATCCAAGTGATACCAAGCAATGCCGGGATCGCTAGCTTCCGGGGGTAAATCTTCAATTTCTAACCCTGGTTTGGCATCGGCTAATTTCATGCGATCAAACACCCGCCCCGCCACTGCCCCCACCGCCAGCCGTTGATAGTTACGGGCATGGGCCGCTAAATAGTCAGGGGGAATTTGCACATCATCATCAATGAACAGGAGAATATCCCCCTTCGCCCGCCTTACTCCATAGTTCCGCGCCCCCGGTAAATTGGCCCACCGCACGCAAAACCAGCGAATTTTCCCCAAGTTCGCCTGCTGACGCAAATAAGCTTCGACGCGGGGCGTATGCTGTTGGGTCTGATCAACGACGATCACCTCAAAGTCGGGGTAATCCTGCTTGAGGACATCGGCGATCGAATTTTTTAAAGGGCCTTCGCGGCCATAGGTGGGAATAATCACCGAAATCGAAGGTAACGCCACTCCATTGCTCCTTAAAATTGGAAAGCTGTCAACAATTGGGGTGGTTGGAGGGCGAGCCGCGATCGCGTACCGATTGCCCTCCCCACTGTTCCCCAAAAAAACCCACACGAGGATAGGCTTCAAGATGATCCGCCCTGATTCCTGATACCGACGGGAAGAATTTTACTGAGGTTTGCTTAGGGTCGCCTTCGCTTTCCCTTTTTGCTCGCCAATTCCGCCGCCTCCGCCGCCTTCAGTTTCTCCTGCTCCTGGGCATCAATATTGGGGAGGGCGAGTAAAACCCCGATAAAGAGCCAGTAATACACCGCCACCGGATCCGTATCCAGGGGATACCAATAGGGGAAAAAGCTGATGATCAGAATGAACACCCAAAAACTAGAGGCGAAGTTACGGACGCTGGGGGTTTTGAGCGATCGCATCACCTTGAACGACACCCAACTAATATTGCTGGTGAGGGCAATAAAGGCCAGCATCCCCGGATAGCCCATTTCGTAGAGCAGCTTTGGGTGAAACGTTTCTGTTAAAGCCGTCGCCCCGAAAACACGGGTGGAATTGGTGGCTTTGCCCAAACCCCGGCCCAAAAACCCCCGTTGCTCTTTCATCGCCCATTCAAATTGCCCGAGAATAAACTCTTCGGGGGGGGCAGCTTCCGCCCGGCTTTGAAAACTAGCAATCCGCTCCTGCACAATCTCTGGATGTTGGGCCATCACCACCATTAACACAATCCCCAGCCCCACCCCAATGGGTAAAAAGCGCTTTAGGTTGGCCACCTGACCCGTCAGGATCAAGAGGGCGATCGTCACCACCGGCACAAGAGCCAACGCAATCCGCTGGCCACAAATCACGGCGTTAAAAAACACCAACGCCATCCCCACCAACCCCCCCAGCCGCCACCACAGCGAAGTATCACAAAAAGCAGTGGTAAACGTAATCGCACTATTGGAAATCAAGAACCAAGCCCAATGCCAAGGGGAAGCAAAGGTTCCCGGCAGGCGGACAAAATTTTGAGAAGGGCTATAGCCGAGGGAACCCCCCACCAAACATTTCGCTTCCACACTGGCTTTAAACAGCGCATCTCCCACTTCATTGCGGGTTCCCTCACAGGCTCCACTCAGCAGCATCCGATATTGCACCAAGCCCAAGCCACAACAGAGTAAGGCCAAGAGGAGATGAATCCGGCAGAGCCACAGCAGTTGCTTTTTGTTCCGCACAAAATAGAACGCACAGAAAACAAGGGGAATATAGCCCATCAGGACTTTTAACCCCAAAATCCCCTGGAGCAGGGGCTGCCCATCTTTACATAGCGCCCCCTGGCCATTGTTGGGCAGGTTTGAGCACAGAGGGAGGACAAACTGCATGGAGCCATTGACCACCAAGAGCGTGAGGGTGGCGCAGAGGGTGAGCAAACCGAGGGCGGGAATTAATTCTTTATTGACGAAAATTGGCTTCTTTTCCCGTTTGCATTCTTGAATCAGAGCAACACAGGCGGGGATAAAGAAGGCATCTTTGGCGAGGTTAAATAGGGCATTGCCCCCTACAAGCTGATAAATCACCGTGCCGCTAAAGGGCATATACAGCAGAAACAGCCAGAGAGCCGAGCGGGGAAACATATAAGACCAGTACATGACCGGAACACCCGCCCCCAGGGCCAAACCGATTTTTTCGTTGATCAGCATCAGGGGTAGACCAATGAGCAGTAAGAACCCGATACAGGCTCCATTCACCTGGATGATCTTCTGGCGGGCTGCTTTGGCGGCGCGTTTTTGGGCAGCGATTTCTTTAGGCGTAAGAGTAGGGGCATCGGGTTGCGATGCTTTCCCTTTCCCTTTTTTTTTCGTTTTAACCATGGTGGGATGGTGGGGGCGATGGGTTGAAGTAGCGCGGATCCCACGCCGCTAAACAGCCTGTTTTCAGTATGCCACGGAAAATTTTAGGGGTCAGGGGGGAAAGGGGTTGACAGGCTCAAGATATCTTGCTATCTTTAATAATCGTGCGTTAAAAACACAACATTCCCATGGGTCGCTAGCTCAATGGTAGAGTACTCGGCTTTTAACCGATTTGTTCTGGGTTCGAGTCCCAGGCGACCCATTTTTCCCCATAGGCGAATCTTCTTCCCATCTTGGCAAAAAGATTTGATCCTCTGGTAAACTAACTTAAGATTCCGTTCATGATTGCGTTGATCTTCAAGATCAAACGTGATTTTTACAATAAAGAAAAACGATAGGAGGATTACTTATGGCGCTCGTACCCATGCGGCTACTGTTGGATCATGCCGCTGAAAACGGTTATGGTATTCCGGCATACAACGTCAACAACATGGAGCAAATTCTGTCGATCATGCAAGCGGCAGAAGAAACCAACAGCCCCGTAATTCTGCAAGCGTCCCGTGGTGCCCGCAGCTACGCGGGGGAAAATTTCCTGCGTCACCTCGTCTTGGCAGCGGTGGAAACCTATCCTCATATCCCCGTGGTGATGCACCAAGACCACGGCAACAGCCCGGCAACCTGCTACTCCGCAATTCGCAACGGCTTCACCAGTGTGATGATGGATGGCTCCCTGGAAGCCGATGCCAAAACCCCCGCGAGCTTTGAATACAACGTCAATGTCACCGCTGAAGTGGTGAAAGTGGCTCACTCCGTTGGGGCGAGTGTGGAAGGGGAACTGGGTTGTCTCGGTTCTTTGGAAACCGGCGCGGGTGAAGCGGAAGATGGTCATGGCTTTGAAGGGACTCTCAGCAAAGACCAACTGCTCACCGATCCCGATGAAGCGGTGGCTTTTGTGGAGCAAACCCAAGTGGATGCGTTGGCAGTGGCGATCGGCACCAGCCACGGTGCCTATAAGTTCACCCGCAAACCCACGGGCGAAGTGTTGGCCATCAGCCGCATTGAAGAAATCCACAGCCGTCTGCCCAACACTCATTTGGTGATGCACGGATCTTCCTCCGTTCCCCAAGAGTGGTTGGACATGATCAACCAATACGGCGGTAAGATTCCCGAAACCTATGGTGTTCCCGTTGAGGAAATCCAAAAAGGGATCAAGAGCGGCGTGCGTAAGGTGAACATTGACACCGATAACCGTTTGGCAATCACGGCGGCGATCCGCGAAGCGGCGATGAAGGATCCGTCCAACTTTGACCCCCGCCACTTCATGAAGCCCTCAATCAAGTACATGCAACAAGTGTGCTCTGATCGTTATCAACAGTTTGGTGCAGCGGGTAATGCTACGAAGATCAAGCAAATCAGCTTGGATGATTTCGCCAAGAAGTATGCTTCGGGTGAATTGAGTGCCACGGTGAAAAGCACCGTTGGTGTTTAGGGTTTAAACCACTGGGGTCAATCCCCATCGGGGAGCGGGTGATAGCTACGCTATCGCCGATCGCTCCCCTCTTTATTGCCAACTCACCCCCTCCCAAGAGGGAACCCACCCCTACCCCTCCTTGGAGGGGTGCCCGTAGGGCGGGGTGGGTCAACTGGGGAGCAAGATTTTCAAGTCAAAATGAGGGAGAACGAAGCGTGACGACGCGAGTGATTATTGTGCGCCATGGGCAGAGTACCTACAATGCTCAAAAACGCATTCAAGGGCGATGTGATCAGTCGGTATTGACGGAAAAGGGCGAAGCGCAAGCGGGACGAGTGGCGGCGGCGTTGGGAGGGGTAGACATTGCTGCCCTTTACCATAGCCCTCTCCAACGGGCCGCCCAAACCGCCGAGATCATCGCCCAACATCTTCACCTTGATTGTCCCTGCACCCCTTCTCCTCAACTCTTAGAAGTCGATCTACCTCTGTGGGAAGGCTTAAGCCGGGAAGACGTTCAGGCGCAATACCCCGAAGCCTATCAACAATGGCACGATCGCCCCGGTGAATTTTCCATGATGGTCAATGGGCAAGCCCATTATCCGGTGCGATCGCTCTATGCCCAATCCCAAAGCTTTTGGCAAACCCTCCTCCAAGAACATCAAGGGGAAACGGTGCTCATCGTTGCCCATAACGGCATCAACCGCTGCCTGATCATGAGTGCCCTGGGGATGGACGCAGCCCGTTATCAATCCATTCAACAATCCAACTGCTGTATTAACATCCTCAACTTCAGCGGTGGCTGGGGGGATCCCGTCCAAGCGGAATCTTTAAACCAACTCTCCCACATGGGCATCATTCTGCCGTCCTTTCGCCCCCCCCACAATCAACTCCGCATCCTCCTTGTCCGCCACGGCGAAACGGATTGGAATCGTGAGGGTCGCTTCCAAGGCATTCAAGATATTCCCCTCAATGACAACGGCCGCGCCCAAGCGGGTCAAGCTGCCGATTATTTAAAAACCGTACAGATTGACGCAGCGGTGAGCAGCCCGATGCTCCGCCCGAAGGAAACCGCTGAGATTATTCTTGAACACCATCCCGGCGTTGCATTAGCCCTAGAGCCACAGTTTTGTGAAATTGGCCATGGTTTATGGGAAGGCAAGTTAGAAACGGAAATTGAGGCGGCCTATCCGGGCCTGTTAGCCCAATGGAAAACCGCCCCGGAAACGGTGCAAATGCCAGAGGGGGAAAATCTCCAACAGGTGTGGGATCGGGTGATGACTGCCTGGGATGCCATGGTGGAAGGCTACAGCAACGGGGAGGCGAAAACGCTCTTGGTGGTGGCCCATGATGCGGTGAATAAATGTATTCTCTGTGCGTTGATGGGGTTAGCGCCCCAAGATATTTGGGCGATTAAACAGGGCAATGGGGCGGTCACGGTGATTGATTATCCCCAAGGGGCGGGCAGTGAGCCGATCATCCAAACCCTCAACCTCACCACCTATTTAGGCTCTGGGATTTTGGATACAACGGCGGCCGGGGCGTTGTAGGCATGAGGGCCTGGCGGGAGGGAAGCCTCAATCTGGCCCTCTGGATTTGGGCTTGGTTGGTGCTAACAACAGAAGGGTTAAGCCTGATTCATCAACTTAATAGGGGAGGCATCGCCGCAGCTTGGGGCCTCTTTCTGTTGGGATTGATCGGCTATGGCTGGCAAAATCGATGGTTTCGCCATCGATTTTCTCTCAGGTTCCGGGGTTGGGCGTTGGAGGATCAGGTGTTGCTCGGCGGCGTAGCCCTGATTGCGCTCATGCTGGCGGTGATTGCGGTGGTTGCTCCCCCCAATACTTGGGATTCCATGAGCTACCACTTGCCCCGGATCATGCATTGGCTCCAGCAGGGCAGCCTCGCCCATATGTTTTTGGTGATCTTTTCTAGCCTGTGGCTCTTTTGGAGCGAAACAAAGCCGGTTTTGAGCAGCAAAAATATTTTTAATACCCCCCGTGAGCAGCAATATTTTATGGTACTGTCCTATGGGGATGCCTATCGTGAAACTATTGACTATTTGGCGGGCCAAAGGTGCGATCGCCTGGGCTTAAAATTAGGAGAAAACGATTGGGAATATCCTTTATGGGCATTCAGTCAGCGAACCTTCCCAAAGCTGCCCCAATTTCACCATGTTTTGGTTGAAAATTCCTCGCAATCTGCTAGAAATCAAGCAGAATTTCGTCCCTGCTTAATTCTTCACATCGGACAACATCAACCAACACTCTTAACCCCCTGGGGCACCTTTACACACCACTGGCAACCTCCCAGTGATCAAGGCATACTGCCTAATTCACACATCAATCTTTATCACCCCTAAGATTAGCCTACGTGATCAGCAAGGGGCGGAAAATTGGCATTTTCCACCCCTTATTTTTTCGCCCTGGCTACACTTTAACCTCTGAAATAACCACTGGTACCGGGGGAATTGGCGCAGCGAGGCTAAAATCACGAAACTGGCGAGCTTGTTTTTCAATCCGGGCAGCGAGGCGATTGCACACAAGATTACAAAGATCGTAAATTAAGGGATCTTCCACACGATAATAGGCAGAGGTTCCAGCACTACGCCGGCTGAGGATTCCTGCTTGCAACATGACCTTGAGATGTTTGGAGACATTAGCTTGACTGGTTTGCGTTGCGTCTACCAGTTCCTGAACACACTTTTCCCCGTCCCGTAGCAGGTTAAGCAGCTTCAGGCGCATGGGTTCACTCAACACACTGAAGTATTCAGCCAACTGCTGAACCACTTCTTGAGAAACGGGCTTCGAGGTGACGTGCATGGAGTCTTCACGAGATCAGTGATCCCCAGATCTTAGCAGTCCCAACCTTTGATGACAATAGAGCGACTACCCATCTTTGGGATGGGGACTGAACACCCTCCCCAGCCTGAGATCCCGGGGGATTCAACAGGGATCGGATTAGCCACCCTTGGACAGGTGGACGGGGTTGATCTAGCTAGGGTTGATCCGCATTAATGGTTGGCCAAATTCTATGGGTTCGCCATTTTCGACCAAAATTTCCATAATCTGGCCAGTGATCTCTGTTTCAATTTCATTCATCAGCTTCATCGCTTCAATGATGCAGACCGTTTGACCGCTGGTGACGCGATCGCCTGTTTCCACAAAAGGCGGTTCCGTGGGGGCTGGGGAGCGGTAAAACGTCCCCACCATGGGCGAGGTGATTTCCACCCATTTGGGGTCAACCGCCGGGGTGGGGTTATCCACCACTGGAGCCGGGGAATTAAGGGGGGTGGGGGTTGGAGTAGTGATGGGTACTGGGACGGCGGCCATGGGAACTCCCTGGCTTTGGCCTTTTTTCACAGTTAGCTCAAAGGCTTCACCCTTGAGAGTAAATTCTGTGATATCGGTTTGGGCGATCGCCCCCAACAACTCCCGAATTTTTTGAAAATCAATAGACACCAACAGTCTTGTCCTCAACACGAATGAATGCAAACAAATCCGACCCAATGGCTCCCATGGCTGAACAACCCTCCAATCCTGTCCTTTGGGGCTTAATTTTCGCGACCGAGATAGCTATCGGTGCGGGTATCAATCTTAATTTTTTCCCCAATGGAAATAAAGAGGGGAACCATCACCTGCGCTCCCGTTGCCACCGTGGCGGGCTTTGTCCCCCCTGTGGCGGTATCCCCTTTCACACCGGGATCCGTGTCCGTGACCTCCAACACCACAGAGTTCGGCAGTTCCACCTCCAGAACCCGAGTACCCCACATGACGATATTAATTTCCATTTCTTCCTTGAGGTACTTGACGCGATCGCCCACCTGATCCGGGGTGAGGCGCATTTCCTCATAGCTTTCCATATCCATAAATACCAATTCATCCCCTTCCCGGTAGGTGTGCTGCATCATCCGCTTTTCCAGAATAGCTTGGGGAACGGTTTCTCCGGCGCGGAACGTGCGCTCCACCACACTGCCGGACTGGACATTTTTTAATTTAGTGCGGACAAAGGCTGATCCCTTCCCCGGTTTAACATGGAGAAATTCCACCACCCGCCACACTGAGCCATCTAAATCAATCGTTACACCGGTTCTAAAATCATTGCTCGAAATCATGGGTTTTCCGCAGGCCAAGACAATTCGCCCTCCATTGTACCCCTGTTGGGGTTCACCCCCTAGGGAATCTCAACTCCGAGGGGGAGGGGATTGTGGGAAGATGGGAAAAACCAGCAGCAATCAACATTTTTTCAATTTTTGATTTAATTTTTATGATCTATTCAATTTTGCAGCTTTGGCAATGGGCGCGGTGTAAGGGTCAACGGGGCTTCCTGTGGGGGCTAACCCTGGGGGCGATCGCCCTCTTCAGTTGCACCCCGCCCGCCGCCGCTGGCCTGGCCCAGGGTAATGCGATTACCGATCCTGCCGCCATTCTGCGCTATGCCCTCCCCTTGGATAATTCAGAAGTGCGGAAACTCCAAAGCAATTTAGAAGACATTGCCGATGCCCTCCGGAGCAAACGCTGGCCGGTGGTGGACAGTAAAATCAAGTCCGCTGGCCGTAGCCTTACCTATGGCGATCGCCGAATTTTAGCCAGTGTGGAGGGCGATCGCCAGCCCCAAGCGGAAGCCCTGCTGAGTCAATTGCGCGACGAAATCGAACAACTGCGGGGAGCAGTGGAAGCCCGCGATAAGGAAGCGGTCTGGAATTTACGCCGCCAGGCATTGGCCCAGATCAGCGACATTGAAGCCCTCATGGTGGATCAGTTCCCCTTTACGATCCCCGCTGAATATGCCGATCTGCCCCAACTCAAGGGCCGGGCAACGGTGGAATTGGAAACCACCCAAGGGTTGTTAACCGTGGTTGTGGATGGCTATAGTGCCCCAATTAACGCGGGCAATTTTGTCGATCTTGTCCAACGGGGCTTTTACGACGGCCTCCCCTTCTTCCAAAACCAGGACTACATCGTCCAAACCGGCGATCCCGAAGGGCCGGCCGTGGGATTTATTGATCCCCAAACCAAAGCCTACCGAGCGATCCCCTTAGAAATTCTCGTCAAGGGGGATCCAGAGCCGATCTATGAAATCACCCTCGAAGATGCTGGCCTTTATCTCGCCGATTTAGCCCTGCCCTTTAATGCCTATGGTGCGATGGCCCTCGCTCGCCCCAGCGACGACCCCAACGGCGGCTCCTCCCAGTTCTTCTTCTTCCTCTTTGACCGCGAACTGACCCCCCCTGGGTTTAATGTCCTCGATGGCCGTTACTCCGTCTTTGGCTATGTGGTGGAAGGTCAGGATGTGTTGCGCAGCCTCAGCGATGCGGACAAGATCCTCAAGGCGCGGGTAGTACAAGGGGCAGACAATTTGCTACAGCCTAGTTAGCGTTTCTCCATGGGAGAATCGCCCCTCATGAATGCCACAATTGCCGATTGGGGAGAGCATCGCCTCCTGGCTTGGTTACAAACCTTTTCCCCTGCGGCAGTGGTGGGGGATGATGGGGCGGTGTTAACGCCGGAGCCGGGGCGATCGCTCGTCATTACCACCGATGTTTTAGTGGCCGGTGTGCATTTTAGTGATGCCACCACGCCCCCCGATGCCGTCGGTTGGCGGGCCATGGCCGCCAATCTTTCCGACTTAGCGGCCATGGGAGCTACCCCCTGGGCCGTCACGGTCGGACTGAGTCTACCCCCCCATACGAAAATTGCCTGGATCGAAGCCCTCTATGGGGGCATGCAACGCTGTTTAGACCGCTACGGCGGCGCAATTGTGGGGGGGGATGTGACGCGATCGCCCACCCCCACCATCGCCATTACGGCCTTTGGCCAGGTTGCTCCCGCTCAGGTGTTGCGTCGTCGGGAGGCCCGGGTGGGGGATGCGATCGTCGTCACGGGTTATCACGGCAGCGCCAGGGCCGGGCTGGCTTTGCTATTGGGAGAAATCGGGAGGAGCGATGAGGGCGGGAATCGCTGGATCGCCGCCCATCAGTATCCCCAACCCCGTTTAGATGTTTTGCCCGAATTACAAAAATTGACCATCGGGGCAAAAATTGCCGCCATGGATAGCAGTGATGGCCTCGCTGATGCGGTGGTGCAGTTGTGCCGAGCCAGTGGCGTGGGGGCAGTGATCGAAGCAGCCCAAATCCCCATTGATCCCGATTTAATGGCGATCATTGGGCCAGAACAGGCCGGGCAATGGGCGCTCTACGGCGGCGAAGATTTTGAATTGGTTCTGTGTTTACGTCCCAAGGTTGCCGCTCAATTCGTGGAGCAATTGGGGCCACCGGCGGCCATCATTGGCCGGATCACAGCAGATCCTGAAGTGGTGATCCGCGCAGGCCATCAAACCCACTCCCTCGATCAAGCCCAAGGTTTCCAACACTTCCCATAACAAAACAAAAACCCCCTTATTAAGGGGGTCGGCGTAGCCGGGGGGATCTTGCACACTCAAGCGGAGCGGGATCCCCCCCTGCCCCCCCTTAAAAAAGGGGGGGTTCTGAAATTAAAACCCCCTTATTAAGGGGGTCGGCGTAGCCGGGGGGATCCTACAGCGCGTTGGCTTTGGCCACCACGTTATCCACGGTGAACCCGTATTTTTCCATGATCGTCTCGCCAGGAGCCGAGGCACCGTAGCCATCCGTGCCGATGGACGCGCCAGCAGTCCCCACATACCGCGCCCAACCAAAGGTCGTGCCGGCTTCTACAGACAGGCGTTTTGTCACTGCTTTGGGCAGAACTGATTCTTTATACTCATCGCTCTGCTCTTCAAACAACGTCCAGCAGGGCATCGACACCACACGCACCTTCTTACCTTCGCTGGTGAGTTTTTCCGCCGCTGTCACACAAAGGCCCACTTCCGAACCGGTGGCCAGGAGGATCAGATCTGGCGTACCGTCGCAGTCGTTGAGCACATAGGCCCCCTTGGCCACCGCATCCGCGCTGGAGTTCACCAGGTTAGGCACACCTTGACGGGTGAGGGCTAAGGCGCTGGGACGCTTACGGCTGGCGATCGCCACCTTATAAGCCCCCGCACATTCCCGACCGTCCGCCGGCCGGAACGTTAACAGGTCGGGGATAATCCGCAGCGAGGCGATGGTTTCCACGGGTTGGTGGGTGGGGCCATCTTCGCCGAGGGCGATGGAGTCATGGGTGAGAACGTAGATCACCCCGGCTTGAGACAGTGCCGAAAGGCGCAACGCCCCCCGCAGGTAATCCGCAAACACCAAGAACGTTGCACAGTAGGGGATCAGACCCGAACCATGGAGGGCAATGCCATTACAGATCGCCGCCATGCCATGTTCCCGCACCCCAAACCGGAGATTACGGTTTTCATAGCTGCCTTTTTGGAAGTTGCCGGAGCATTTCAGTTCCGTCAGGTTGGAATGGGTCAAGTCCGCCGAGCCGCCGATCAATTCCGGCAGGTTGGGGGCGAGGGCATTCAAGCAGGTTTCAGAATGCTTCCGGGTGGCGAGAACTTTATCTTCCGGGCTGGGGTTGGGGAGATCTTTATCCCAACCGCTGGGGAGTTCCCCACTGAGAAGCCGTTCAAATTCGGCGGCTTCGCTGGCATATTTGGTTTTGTATTGGGCCAGTTGGGCTTCCCATTCCGCTTGGTAGCTCGCGCCCCGTTCGATCGCCTTCCGGCAATGGGCCAACGCATCAGCAGGAACTTCAAATTCCCCATAGGTCCAACCGAGGTTGTCGCGGGTCAGCTTGACTTCATCGGGGCCGAGGGCCGCACCGTGAACCCCAGCGGTATCGGCTTTGTTGGGGGAGCCAAAACCGATGGTGGTGGTGACTTTGATCAGCGTCGGTTTGTCGGTGACAGATTTGCCGGTTTCGATGGCGCGGGCGATCGCCTCTAAATCCGTATTACCATTTTCCACATGGAGCGTATGCCAACCGTAGGCTTCAAATCGAGCACAAACATCTTCCGTGAAGGCAATATCCGTGGAGCCATCAATGGAAATGTGGTTATCGTCATAAAGGGCGATCAGTTTCCCTAAGCCCCAGTGACCCGCCAGGGAGCAAGCTTCCCCAGAAATCCCTTCCATGTTGCAGCCATCGCCAAGGATGACATAGGTGTAGTGATCAACAAGGGTGGCATCGGGCTTGTTAAATTTGGCAGCCAAGTGGGCTTCGGCGGCGGCTAAACCCACGCCGTTACAAATCCCTTGACCCAAGGGGCCGGTGGTGACTTCCACGCCCAGGGTTTCAAAATTTTCCGGGTGGCCGGGGGTTTTAGAACCCCATTGGCGGAACTGTTTGAGATCATCAATAGTCACACTGTCGTAGCCCATCAGGTGGAGCAGGGCGTATTGCAACATACAGCCATGGCCGGCAGAGAGCACGAAGCGATCGCGGTTAAACCAATGGGGGTTTTTCGGGTTGTAGCGCATGAAGCGATCCCACAGCACAAAGGCCATGGGAGCCGCCCCCATCGGTAGGCCAGGGTGGCCCGAGTTCGCTTTTTGGACTGCATCAATAGCTAAAAAGCGAATGGAATTAATGCAAAGTTCTTCGAGGGATTGACTAGCAACAACCATATTTAATCTGACGATAGGTGGGAATAAAACAACGGGTGAACAAGGCCAGCATTGGGCTTGAGCACTGGGTAAGGCGATCGCCGCCGTGCCACCCCCTATCATCCCATCTAGGGATCGCTCTCGCAAGAGCTAAATCGGAATCGAGGGCAACCCCAAAACAGGGTATTTTTCAAATTCAGCTAAAAATCCAGCGGATTTTTGCGGCGAACTGTGTATGCTATGGAATATTTTTGTAAGCCCTAGGAGGCTTTATGCTCCAGTCTCCCTTGACCGTGACCTTTAAATTTTTTGCTCTCGCCCCGCAAATTGCGGTCACTGATGCTCAGGATCAACTGGTACTTTACGTTAAGCAAAAGCTGTTTAAGCTTAAAGAAGATATTAAGGTCTGTAGCGATCGCACCCAAACCCAGCAACTTTATGCGATTAAGGCGGATCGGATTATT
The DNA here is from genome assembly GCA_011390265.1 of Spirulina sp. Taxonomy (GTDB): domain Bacteria; phylum Cyanobacteriota; class Cyanobacteriia; order Cyanobacteriales; family Spirulinaceae; genus Spirulina. The sequence continues at coordinate 10,176 of JAABSU010000027.1, read as the reverse complement.
GATTTTTCCGCCGCTTACCGATTTACTGACGCTCAGAACCAGTTGTTAGGTTCTGTCAAACGGCGCGGGCTGCGCTCTATCTGGCGGGCCCACTACGATATTCTTTCCCCGGAGGGAACGGAAACCCCCCTGTTCACCATCCGGGAAGAAAACCCTTGGATTAAAGTCCTCGATGGCTTGCTGTGTGAGGTTCCCATCGTTAACTTTTTCACGGGTTTTATTCTCAACCCCGTCTATCTCGTCGAAACCCCTGAAAAAACCGTCGTCATGCGGCTCTCGAAAATCCCCACGTTCCTATCCCGCAAATTCACGATTAAACAGGTGGATGAACTCGACGAAACCAGCCAAATCACGATTATTCTCAGTCTTTTGATGATGATTCTCTTGGAGCGGAATCGCGGCTAGGGGTGGGCTTTCTTCCTGCAATGGGTAAACCCGTGGAATGTGTACCATGGAGACCCTTACCGGAGGGGCGAAAACTTTTTCGCCCCTCCGCCATGTTTTTCAGACCAAGCCCGCATTTTGCCGGGATTAAGCAGCCCTTGGGGATCGACAAATTCCTTAAATGCCAGTTGTACCGGATCAATCACTTTGCGGCCACCATCTTCGAGAATGTAGGTGTGGGGGTTGGCGATCGCACAGCCCGCCGCCTCATGGAGGGCGATAATCTCATTAAGCCGCTCCGGCGTGGTGTAGCGCACCAACTGCAACCCAGCGGGCATCACCCGACCCTCCACCCGCATAAATTCCAAATGAATCATCACCTCATCCCCAAACTGCTTTTCAAGTTCCAGCACCCGATCGACGGTGAAATAGAAGGTTTGTAAATAGGTGAGGGTGGGATCGACGGCGCGGGCGTGGAGGGTGGTGTGGTTCCAGGTGAATTCCGCCAAACTGATCCCTTTTTGGGCTTCCAGGGCAGATTTTTCATAGGTAATTGTGCCGCCGAATTCCCGAACCAGTTCCCGAAATAACTCAAGGGAAGGTTCCGCAATCATCACCAAGGCGCAGGCTTTGCCCTTTGGTAAATAATCCTGCAAAGCCGTTAAGTAGGGAGATACCGACGGCGCACAAACATTGATTAATTTTTTCATTAAGCCATCAGTATCCCCTAGGGTTTGGCCAAACTGCGCCGCCGTCTTCAGATCGTCAAACGTGATGATCAGTTCTGCCCAATCATAGGCAGGGGCAAGGGGGACTTCCAAACGGGTGATAATCCCGTTAGTACCGTAGGCATGGTTAACCTGCTGCACCGCATCCCCCCGTAGCTCTAAAACCTGGGGGTAATTTTCCAGGGTAACTACCCGCACAGCGTTGAGATTGCCGCGATCGCGCAATTGCCCATAGGTAATCGAACCAATCCCCCCACTGCCACCGCCAAAAAAGCCGCCGACGGTGGCTGTGCGGTAGGTGGAGGGGTACATTCGCCATTCCCATCCCTCAGGGCGGGCCAGTTTATCAAAGTTGGCCAATCGCACCCCCGGATCCACCGATGCGACACCCTGGCGAATCCAATGAATCTGATTGAGTTTGATTAAATCCAGGACAATGCCCCCCTGTAGCGGCACACATTGGCCATAGTTCCCCGTCCCGGCTCCCCGCACTGTCAAGGGAATATGGTAACGGGCGCAAACCTGGGCCACTCGCAATACATCCGCCTCACTGGTGGGCCGCACCACCAAATCTGCACGCTTATCCGCCAGTTGGGCCGCGAGGATGGGGCTGAAATAGTAGTAATCCTGGGAAAGTTTCGTGAGTTGATTCGCGTCGGTGATTTGTTCGATCCCTGCGAGGGCGGTGATCGCCTGCTCCCAAGGAATTTCAGCGGCAAAGGCAGTCATGGGGGTATGCGCGACTCTAAGCGGTAAACTTTTCCCATTGTAGCGAGCCAAGGGGCCCCAAATCGTTCATTTTAAACGGCGGGCCGGGGGATGGCAGGGAATTTCAATCACAAATGCGGTGCCCTCCTTAAGGGTAGATTGACAGGTCAAACGGCCGTGATGGCGTTCGGTGATGATCTGGTAACTAATCGACAGGCCCAAACCCGTCCCTTTCCCCACCGGTTTCGTCGTGAAGAAGGGATCAAATAAACGGGACTGCACTTTGGGACTGATGCCAGGGCCATTATCGGCAATGCGGATCACGATCCAATTTTCCTGAGTGCGGTGTTCGGCGGTCACTTTAATCCAACTGGGATGGGCTTGGCAGTCGAGGTGCGATCGCCCCTGATCCCGTTCATGGAGGGCATCAATGGCATTACTGAGAATATTCATAAACACCTGATTGAGTTGACCGCCATAGCAATCCACCAACGGCAGCGGCTCATATTCACGGGTAATCTGAATTTCCGGGTGATTAGCCGCCGGCTTGATTTGATTTTTAAGGATCAACAGTGTGCTTTCAATGCCTTCAAGGAGATCCACCGGCTTCACCCCCACCTCATCCATCCGCGAGAACACTTTCAAGGATTGGACAATTTCCCGAATTCGCACCGTACCCAACGTCATCGACTTCATCAGCTTCGGAAGATCCCCTTGGATAAACTCAATGTCACTATTCCCCAATTGGGTTTGAATTGGGGCAACGGGTTCCGGGTAATGGGTTTGGTAGAGTCTTAGGAGGGTGAGGAGTTCTTCTGTGTAGTCATTGAGGTAGGCCAAGTTGCCATGGATGAAGTTGACCGGGTTGTTGATTTCATGGGCCACCCCCGCCACCAATTGCCCCAAACTGGACATTTTTTCAGTTTGAATCAGTTGGGTTTGGGTGTTTTGGAGCTTGTGGAGCATTTTGCGGAGGTTTTCCGCTTGGCGTTTCAGCTTCGCTTCGGAGCGTTGGCGATCGCGAATATCCCGGCTCATCACCGCTAAACCCAAGGGTTCCCCCGTATCGGGACTGTGAATCATAAAAACCGTCAAATCCACAGGAATCGTCGCCCCGGTTTGGAAGTGACGAAACCGAAATTCTCCCTGCCATGTTCCCGACTCCATCACCGCCACCATTACCTCCTGTTGATAGGCAGCGCGATCTTCCGGCAGGATCAGATCACTGAGGTGGTGGGTTTTGGCGGTGGCTTCATCGGGCAACCCCACAAGGGCTAACCCCGCCTCATTGAGGAATAAAATATCTCCCTCTTTATGGGCCACACCGATCAGATCTGCACTGTTTTCCACCAACGTGGCCAGGCGTTGCCGTTCTTCCCGAATTTTTTTGTTCTGGGTAATATCCATCGTAATCCCCAAAAAACCAATCACTTCCCCCACCTCATCGCGGATCACATCGGCTCGGAGTAAACATTGCATCAGCCGCCCCTGGCAGGAACGCTGTTCCACTTCCCCAATCCAAGAACGCCCTTGTTTCAGCGTGACCAAAACATCCTCGTAAACCAGCGGATCAGCAAAAAGTACACCCACACCTCCCCCCTGATTGAGAGCATCCACCGTGGGCGAGGCGAAGAGACGGCAAAAGGCCGCATTTTGATAAATATGCTGGCCTTGGGCGTTGCTAATACTGATGGCGTGGCTGCTACTTTCCACAGCGTATTTGTAGCTGAGTAGTGCCGTTTCTGTGGCTTGCTTTGCGGCTAAAAGTTTTAGCTCTGCTTCCTTGCTGGGGGTGATATCCATCAGCAGGCCGTCCCAAATAATATCGCCATTGGGCAATAATGCTGGCCGGGAAGCCCCAGAAATCCAGATCAGGCGACCGCTGGGCAATACCATGCGACCTTGCCAATGCCAGGGTTCTAGGGTGGCTTCAGATTTGGCGATCGCCTGGAGAAAATCAGCACAGTCTTCTGGATGAATACAGCGCATTAATACCTGGGCATTGTCCTCAATGCTGGTGGCGCTTACTCCAAACAGTTGTTCACAACTGGCGCTCACAAAAGGAAATCGAACCGAGCCATCGGCGGATTTGAGAAATTGATAAACAACACCGGGAATATGGGCCGCAATCTGCTGTAATGAATTAGGCAGGGGAGGGGTGGACACAAAAGCAGCGGTAATAGATTGGACAGATGGACGCATGGAAAAAAAAGTTGATAAAAAAGTGTTTTAAAAATTCAGACTCTGATCAACCTCACCATTTCATAACTGATGTAACCGTAGGTTTACGGAGAATAAACAGGGCTAATGGAAATCCAGGGGATCGCCCATCAGCCAGCAGAATTTTGGTGATCTTGCCTCTTTTCTCCAGATTGTAAAATTCTCTTCAGGATTATTAATTAAATATCACAAAAGTTAATGTACCGACTCCACCGTGGTCATTTGCGGTCATTAAGGATTCCCTTCGGGGCAGGATGTCCCCAAAATTTGCTAAAAATAAACCTTAAAACGGCCCTAAACTAAGGTTTAGGCTTGGCTTTTTCTGCTCCTCACCATGAAAATTCTCGATTTGACGGTTGCAGCCCTTGCGCCGCAACAATTGCCTTTCAGTTTAGAATGGCTACCCCCTCCAGCTTATTTTGTTGGGGGTACCGTGCGAGATGCCTTGCTCCAACGTCAGGGGGAGCGGTTTGATATTGACTGTGTGGTGGACAGTGGCGCAATTACCACGGCTCGTGCTTTAGCGGATCACTATCAGGCGGGGTTTGTGGTCTTGGATCGCGATCGCCAGATTGCCCGGGTCGTGTTTGACGAAGGCACGGTGGATATTGCCCAAATGGTGGGGGATCATCTTGAAGCGGATTTAAACCGGCGGGATTTTACGATTAATGCGATCGCCTATGATCCCCACAACCAAACCCTGTTTGATCCCCTCCATGGTATTGAGGATCTGCAACAGGGTTTGATCCAAATGATCGCTAAGGGTAATCTTCGCGATGATCCTCTGCGGATTCTCCGGGCCTATCGGCAAGGGGCACAACTCCAATTTACCCTCCAACCCAAAACCCGCAAAGCCCTACGGAAATTAGCCCCCCTCCTCAGTACCGTGGCTGGGGAGCGGGTGCGCACGGAGTTGAATTATCTGCTGACGCTTCCCCAGGCGTTACCTTGGCTCACCCTTGCCGCTGAGGATCAGATTTGGCAGGATTGGCTGCCAGGCTTTACCCCCGATGCCATTCCCCAACTGGCTCAAATTGAACAGGTGGCTTGGCTCCTGAGTAAAATCTGGGATGAATTCGGGGCGCAATTGGCCCAATCCTCAAGTTCCCACGCCCTCAACGCCTTAGGCTTGGCGAAGTTGGCCAGTGTGGTGACGGCTCAAGGGGCGATCGCCCCCCTCAACGCTTTAAAGTATTCCCGCGCTGAGGTGCGGGCCGTGGAGCGAGCTTGGCAGTATTTGCCCCAAGTTTTGGCGTTGATGGAGCGGGAAATGAGTTTGGAGGAGCAGTATTTTTTCTTCCAAGGTGTGGGGGATGGGCTACCGATGGTGGTGGTTTTGGCGGTGGCGATGGCGGCCCATCAGGATATTTTGCGGGAAACCCGCGCCGTGGGCGTGGTTGCACCCTTGGTCAATGCTTACCTTGACCCCCAAAGTATAGTGGCCCATCCCACCCCTTTGGTTTCTGGTACGGTGTTGATTGCGGAACTCAATCTCACGCCTTCCCCCCAAATTGGCGAACTGTTAACCCAAATTCAACTGGCCCACATCCACGGCCAAATTCACACTCCCGCTGAGGCGATCGCCTTCGCCAAAGCCCAACTCTAAAGCTTAAGCCTCCATAGGCTGTTCGTGCCGCTTCATATTTCAGTTCCCACTTCCCACTTCCCACTCCCCCTAACTGTGAAGAAATATGGGGATCGCCCGATGCAAAGGCAATGGCGGAACCCCCCTTGATAAAATTGGGGTTGATCTACCGAACTATTGCCTTGACCCCTTTTTCTCATCCTCCCTTCACTGTGGTTCTGATTGTGCCCACCGGCATTGGAGCCGCCATTGGGGGCTATGCCGGCGATGCACTGCCCGTGGTGAAGGCCTTAGCGCCCTTGTGCGATCGCATTATTACCCATCCCAACGTCCTCAACGGCGCACAAATGTATTGGCCCATTCCCCAAGCTTTGTATGTGGAGGGCTACGCTTTAGATCAGTTTGCCGCCGGCCATTGGGGGTTAGAGCCGGTGCATCAAAACCGGATTGGGGTGATTTTTGACCAGGGCATTGAGCTAGAACTGCGCGATCGCCACCGCCAAGCCATCGAAGCCGCCCGCGCTACCCTCGGTTTACCCATTACTACCCTGATTGAAACCGATGCCCCCCTCAATGTCACGCTCCAAACCGCAGCATCGGGAGCCAGTTGGGGAACGTTGGGCAATCCGGGGAGTTTATTGCGGGCTGCTGAACGATTAATTACCACAGCGGGAGTGGAGGCGATCGCCGTGATTGCCCGGTTCCCCGATGATTTGGGCAGTGAAGCCTTGACCGCCTACCGCCATGGTTCCGGTGTCGATGCCCTCGCCGGAGCCGAAGCGGTGATTTCCCATCTGATCGTGCGCCAATTTGGCATCCCCTGCGCCCATGCTCCCGCCCTTGCCCCCCTCCCCTTAGATCCTGATGTCGCCCCTCGATCGGCGGCGGAAGAGTTGGGTTACACCTTTTTACCCTGCGTTCTCGTCGGTTTAGCCCGTGCCCCCCGGTTAATTCGCGGTGGCGAGTTCCGTCGCTCTCACCAGATTTGGGCGGATCAGGTGGATGCGCTGATTGTGCCGGCCTCTGCCTGTGGGGGGAGTGCGACGCTGAGTTTAGGCGATCCGCGACAGCGCACCTATCGCCTCGTCATCGCCGTTGAAGCCAACACCACCACCCTTAACGTTCCCCCCGAACCCTTGGGCATTCCAGCCATCCGTGCCCAGTCTTATCCAGAGGCGATCGGGCTATTGGCCGCCTACCGAGCCGGTCTTGATCCCCATCTGCTCCACCCTGCTATTTCTCCCCTAAACCTGTGAATCATCCCCCTTCCTCCCCAGAGTCCGAAGCCCTAACCCGGACTCAAGTGCTTTTAGCCATGATTGTCACCGCCGTTTTACTCCTCTTCGTGGCGAAACTGTGGCAATTTCTGGGGCAGGTTCCCCTCCTTAGCATCCAATTTACCCCCATGGCTCTCCTGTGGGGATTGGGGTTAATGCTAGGGATTACCGCAGCCAGCACCCTGATTCATCGCCTTTGGCCTGCCTATCGCCACAGTGCGGATCTTTATCTGGATCTCGTGATTCGTCCCTTGGAGTGGCCAGACCTCCTTTGGTTAGGACTCTTACCCGGTTTAAGCGAAGAACTGTTGTTTCGGGGTGTAATGTTGCCCGCCTTGGGGTTAAATTGGGGGGCGATCGCCCTCTCTAGCCTCCTGTTTGGTGTCCTCCATCTCAGCGGCTTAAACCAATGGCCCTACATGGTTTGGGCGACGTTCGTGGGGGTTATTTTGGGGGTGGGGGCGATCGTCACCGGCAATCTCCTTGTCCCCGTCATCGCTCATATTCTCACCAATTTTGTCTCCGGTTGCCTCTGGAAATGGCATCATCAGCGTACTCCCTCAGAATCCTAAGCCCAGATCGTCCGAAATTTCCTAAATCGATCCGCTAAAATCCAAACAGGATAATCCTCAACACCATCCCTTTTCCCAAACCTATGAACAAAATCATTTACACATTGTTAGTGTTTATCCCCATTTCCATTGCTTCATCCCTCTTGGGCTGGGGAGAAGCCACCACATTCATTAGCGCCGGTTTAGGGATTATTCCCTTAGCCGCTCTAATGGGTTTAGCCACAGAAGAAATTGCGGTGGTAGTGGGGCCAAATTTAGGGGGCTTACTTAATGCCACCTTTGGCAATGCCACAGAATTAATTATTGCTTTTGTCGCTCTTCGGGGTGGATTAATTGAAGTTGTCAAAGCAACCATTACTGGCTCGATTATTAGTAATCTATTGCTAGTTCTCGGCTTTTCAATGTTGCTGGGCGGGCTACGGTTTAAAGAGCAGAGTTTCCAACCCACCGCAGCACGATTAAATGCTTCTACGATGAACCTAGCAGTAATTGCCCTGCTCGTACCGACTGCCGTTGAATATACCTCTAGCGGTATTGAAGAATCTACCCTACAAAATCTTTCCGTCGCTGTTGCGGTCATTTTAATTGCAGTTTATGGCTTGACCTTACTATTTTCCATGAAAACTCATGCCTATCTCTACGACGTTGGCGTTGCTGACTTAGAAGCAGATGATGACGGTGAAGCCATTGAAAACCATGAAAAACCCAATGTCACGCTCTGGGTCGTCGTATTATTAATAGTCACACTATTAGTCGCCCTAGAATCAGAGTTTCTGGTAGATACGCTGGAAGTTGCTACCGGTAGCCTCGGCTTAACAGCCCTATTTACCGGGGTCATTTTAATCCCCATTATTGGCAACGCCGCCGAACACGCCACCGCTGTTACCGTTGCCATGAAAAATAAAATGGATTTATCAGTGGCAGTTTCTGTGGGTTCTAGTTTGCAAATTGCCTTGTTTGTTGCTCCGGTATTAGTCATTGCCGGTTGGTTTATGGGGCAACCCATGGATTTAGATTTTAATCCCTTTGAGCTAGTTGCAGTCATTGTCGCAGTGTGGGTTGCAAACTCTGTTAGTTCTGATGGCAAATCTAACTGGCTAGAGGGAGGTTTATTATTAGCCACCTATCTGGTCTTAGGATTAGCTTTTTTCTTTCACCCCGTCGTCGTTGGATTAGGATAATTTTCTAGCATTATTGGCAAATCATGAGAATGAATTCCCCCTATACCAAGGGGGATTGCCATCATCTATCTTTATCAAATTGATTACACTCTAAAATATTATCAATGTCATGAAAACGATACAACGGCTTAATTTTTTATTGGCGCAATATCCTTTACTTTATCGGAAGATTCTGCAAAAACAAAAACACCCCAATTTTGAAAAACTGCTTTTTTTATCCGTCCTTCAACGGGGAGATGTGGTTATTGATATTGGTGCAAATCGCGGTTATTACACAATCTTATTTTCCCACGTCGTTGGCAACCTAGGGAATGTTTATGCCTTTGAACCTGTACCTGTTACCTTTAAGCATTTGACTCAAACCTTAATGAATGAACAAGTTTTTGCCAATGTAGTTTCAAATAACTGCGCTTTAGGGGATCAAGCGGGGGAGGCAATCCTATATTTACCAGATCAGGATGATGGCCAGGCATCAATGCGCCAAAGCCATCAAACAGGTTCTTGGAAAAGGGTGCAGCACGTCGAGTCTTACAACTGTACATTACAAATCTTGGATCACTATTGTCAAGATTTACCTCGTTTAGATTTTATTAAGTGCGATGTGGAAGGGGCAGAGTTGTTAGTTATTAAAGGTGGATCAAAAACTATTCAAAGATATCATCCAATGGTTTATGTAGAACTATTTTTTGATTGGACAAAAGCTTTTGATTATCATCCTTTAGACTTGTTAGCTCAACTTATGAATTGGGGCTATCAACAATTTTATGTCTGTAATGGACAGTTTGTGCAATTGTTGACAGACCCCATTGCCTATTTCCAGGAACCCCCCCAAGAGTCGATTAATTTGCTCTCAACTATTTCAGCGTTGCATGGCGATCGCACAACCCGACTAGCCTCAATTTGCACGGAAGTCCTTTGAGTAAACTCAACGTTTTAAGTCACGGGGATCGAGAGCATCCCGTAATCCATCGCCCAAGAGATTAAAGGCCAAAACCGTCAGCACAATTAAACTTGCTGGCGACCAAATGAGCCAAGGTTGTAGCACCAGAATTGAGGAATTTGTTGCTAATGAAAGCAAATTTCCCCAAGAAGGATCTGGTTGTTGAATGCCCAAACCAATGAGGCTTAAGACAGACTCAGCGACGATGAAACTAGGAATCGACAGAGTTGCTGCAATAATGATATAGGTTGAAGTTTGGGGTAGGATGTGACGAACAATAATCGTGAAAGAATTTGCGCCAATCACTCGCGCTGCCTTGATAAATTCTTGTTCTTTCAAGGATAAAACTTGCCCACGAATGACGCGAGCTAACCCCGACCAACTCACAAAAGAAGTGATTACAACAATCAGCAGGAAGCGTTGTGAGCTGCTTAAACCAGGAGGAAGAATAGCTGCTAATGCCACCAAAAGGTAAATGGTTGGCACACTCATCAAAACTTCCACCACACGCATCAAGAGGGCATCCACCCAACCTCCAAAATAACCCGCAATTCCCCCAATCAGCATCCCCAGCGGAAAGG
>JAABSU010000257.1 GCA_011390265.1 Spirulina sp. | reverse complement strand
TCTGAAAAATCGGACCAACCTTTATTTCTTCATGCAAAGCATTCCAGGCACAATAGGCGGGTGGATTTTGCTTTTTGGCTTTGCGGGTTGGGCGTTTGGCCATGGTTGCCCCCTGGGGATTGAGTATCTGCCTATGGTATCATTCGGGTTTAAACCGCCCCTGGCCCAGTTGGCGTTTAGCTTCGTTCCACAGTTGATCCAGTTCCGGCAATGTGTATTCTGTCAGGGGGCGATCGCCTACCTTTTCCATAATTTCAAGCCGTTGAATAAAGCGGTGGTTAGTACCTTGGAGGGCGCGGCTGGGATCGAGGCCTTGCCAGCGGGCAATTTGGATCAGGGCAAACAGCAGATCCCCCAATTCCGCCTCCTGTTCGGCCATATCTTTGTGGGCGATCGCCTCTTTTAATTCCCCCCATTCCTCCTCCACCTTGCCCCACACATCCCCCAAAGTTTCCCACTCAAACCCCAAGGCCGCCGCCTTGCGGGAAATCTTCAAGCTAGCCATTAACGGGGGAAGCGTGTGGGCATAGCGGCGAAATTGGCCGCTGATGGATTCGGGAACATTACCCTTTTCCGCCGCCTTAATCGCCTCCCAACTTTCCCGCACCTCCCCCACCGTTGTTGCGGTTCCCTCCCCAAACACATGGGGATGGCGGCGAATTAATTTGGTCGTGATCCCGTCGGCAATTTCCGCCAAGCTGAACTGATCAAACTCCGAGGCAATTTGCGCCTGTAGAACAACCTGCAACAACAGATCCCCCAACTCTTCGCAGATATCCCCCTGGGTTCCCGTTTGCAGAGCCGCAACGGTTTCATAGGCTTCTTCGAGGATGTAGGGGATTAGGGTTTGGGGCGTTTGGGCCAAATCCCAGGGACAACCCCCCTGAGGCGATCGCAATTGAGCAACCACATCGATTAAACGTTGGAGGGCGGCAAGGGTGGGGTTAGACATGGGCAAAGGCAGGGTTTTGCCCCCTATCATATCGCGGCCTTAAAAAGGCAGGCATCTTCATGGGAAAGGGTGGGAATCAGGAGGGCGCGATCGAGGAATTTATTGCCCCGTTCGCAGGAGGTTTCGGGGCTGAATAAACAGGCATGGCAGGCGGCCCAATGGAGGGAAACGCGATCGTCGGCGGGGCTATGATCGGCACAGAGGGGATCGGAGGCGCAAATGTGCAGGGCGGCTAAGGCTTGGTGGATGTGGTAGTTGAGCCGCTCCGCCCCCAAGGACACTAAACCCCCTAGGGTTCCCTCACTGTCTGGCGCTGCGGTATAGATCAACACTCCCCCTTGGGCGGCCCGCTCCGGTGTGGCCCCTTGGGCATAGATGCGTTCCTGCATACTGGCGGCGTTGTAGCCACATTCGAGGGCGAATTGCCGCATCAGGGCATGGGCGAAGGAATGGAGGAGCACATAGCGCATATCCGGGCAGGGGATTTGATCGACGAGATCGGGATTGCGTTGATTGAGCCAATTTTTATGGGCTTCTTTGACCTGAATATGGCGTTTTTTAATCACCTCCCGCTGTTCCCAAGCCTGCAATGTACTCTCTTTAAACTGCAAAAAGATCCCCTCACCCCGCACTTCCATGGCGGGAATCCAGGTGAGATTTTCACGACCGAGGGGGGCGCGAAATTCCGGGGGAACTTCGCCGCTATCGGTGAAATCCCCGGGGGATTGAATGCGGGTGAAGCCGATTAGGCCGCGGACTTCCCGCAGGCGTTCGGCTAAAATCACCTGTTCAAAAATATCGGTAAAGTCCGCTGGGGGGGGAATGGGGCGTAATTGCCAATCGGGATCGGGGCCGGTGAAGGTGGTGGTGGTGGCGAAAATTTCCCATTCGGGGGTTTTTAAATCCTTAGGATTGTCCGTTGGATTGTCCCCTTGATCCCGTTTTTGTTGGATTGCCTCCCAGATCGCGGTAGCTTCATAGTCGATTAAATCCTGCAATTGCCCGATCGCCTGCATCGCTGAGATGATTCCCGCCAATGTTCCCAAATTCTCGGCCTTATCTAACACCGTCCAATTCTCTTCTACCACCTTGGCTAAACCGGCGGCATCGGTAGGAATCGATAGGGCTGAAAGGGAGAGGGAAAACCAGCTATTGGAGGCCCCCAATAGGAGAGTTTTCATCTGGCGATCGCACCCCTCATCAAACCGCCGTAAATGGGGGTGACGGCCCCGACAGCCGGGCATATTCTCCCGACCACTCATCCCCAAGGCATCGGCTAAAATCCGATTCTCCCGACAGATATCGCACTCCACCATGGTCTCCGTTAAAGAACCGGAAACACTCGGCTCAATCAATCGCAGTCGCGCTGGGCAATCGCTCACGCCCCGATGGACAAAATAAGACCAGGGGAAATCATCGAGATGGCCGCGATCGCAGGCCACCAAAAACCGCACCGGGATCGCCTTGGGGGGATATTTGGAGGATCGGGAACAGTTGGGATGGGTGTAGCAGGCTTCGGTGGGGCGATTAAAGGGGATATTGAGCTTAAATAAACCGGAGTCAATGGGCGCAAGGAGATCGCAACGGGTGCAGACGAGCCAAGTGGGGAAGGGGGCGAGGGGAATACCGATATTCGTATCCTTCGGCTTTAATTCATTGGCAATGGGCAGGCTGATTAACCTTTCCACCTGATTTCCTAAATCCGCCTGCACCGCCCGCAACAGCCGTTCTTCCCGAATTTCATGCCTGCCATGGGGGGGCCATTCCTCTAAACCCATGACGATCGCCGCCAAACTGGGGAGATCGGCGATCGCCCCAATCCCATAGGTAAACATAATCTGACTGGGGCGCAGTTCCCCCACACGTTGCTTAGTCATCGGGGTGTTTGGGTAAAGGGTTGGGGGTGACGGTGGGCTTCGTCATCGGGGGGGATGTCGTTAAGGATTAAGGGCGTGCTGGGTTCCACATTGCGTAAGGAATTGAGACAGCCAAAGGGTTGATTGCCCCCTTGGGCAATGTCCTGCAAGAGGGCGATATTTGTCCCGCCTTTGCCCCGGTAGGTGAGGGTTGCGCCCCCCGGTTGGGGTTGCGCCCGTTGCTGCCATGTCTGCAATAGCTGGGTTAAGGCTGTGGCGATTCCTTCGGCCTCCGGCAGGCTTACGCCAACGGCAGGCTTCGCCAACGCCTCTCGTTGTTCTGGGTTAGAGCGGATCTGGGTGGAGCGGGAGGCAATGGCCGCCATGGCCTGTTGCACCAATGGCCCATCGGGATCAATTTTGCCCGCCCCCGCCTCATCATTTAATTCAAACCCCAACAGCCGCACCAACGCCACAAACAGGGCCGGCAAACCCCGCGCCAAAGCACCCGCCGAAAAGGGCGTAACTGAGAGGGGTTCAACGTGTTGATAAAACGTGCCGTGATAATGCTCAAACCGTTCATAATGGGACAAATCCCTGGGCCGCGCCCAGTTGTACACCGTCAACACCAAGCCCGGCGCATTCCGCCCCACCCGTGACGTAGCCTGAATATATTCCGCCGTACTCTTGGGCTGACCACAGGCCACCATCAACCCCAACCGCTTCACATCCACCCCCACAGAAATCATATTTGTGGCCAGAATCACATCGAGGGCGTTTTGCTTCGTTTTCGTTTTCTCTCCCCCAGCTTTCACCATAAAGGGCTGTTCAAGGGCATCTAAAATGCGGGGAATATCCGTCGATCGCTTCCGAGAGGTTAACTCCTCTACTTTATTGATGTAGCGTTTGGCCAGGCCCCGCTCCTCCATTTTTGGCAACCGGCTGGCAATATCATCATCCACGAGGCGACGGGTTCCCCCCAACTCCCGCAGGGAATTAAAATAGCCCACCAAGGTCATCCAAGCATCGGCGTTATAGCCTTCATCCATTAACTGTTGGGCGGCAGAGAGGGCCACCAAATAGACGCGAATCAGGGCGGCCTTGAGGCGACGGCCGGGGGCGCAGATCCCCAAATAGAGGCGGCCGGGGTGGGTATCGCTGGGGGGGCGTTGGCGGGAGAAGAAGTTATCTTCAATATCGAGGGCTTGGGGGGGGAAGATGGCGAGATCGCGGGCGAAAAGATGGGCCACTTGGGCGGGGGCTTGGCGGATCGTCGCTGTGGACGCAATAATTTTCGGCCCCACTGTTTGCTCCCCTACTTGCCAAGTACAGAGGGCATCGATCGCCGTCTCATACAGCCCCACCAAACTCCCCAAGGGGCCACTAATCAGATGTAGCTCGTCTTGAATGATTAAATCCGGGGG
>JAABSU010000256.1 GCA_011390265.1 Spirulina sp. | reverse complement strand
AGCCCCCACAGCCCGACGGCGATCGCCATCCCCCCCAATTTCAGCAACATCACCCTGCGGCAGGAGCGGGGCAATTTCGTGCCGCGCATTGTTGAGCTAATTAGTCAGGATGATCTGTTGGTGTTAATGGTGGAGTCTGATGTGAATTTGCCGGGTTTATCGGTGTTGGGCAATGACCCAGAGGCGATCGCCCGCACCGCCCCCCATCTCTCGATCCTAATCATTCACTACCCCGCCGCCGTCTGACCCCGCCACAAATTCGCTAGGCCATCGGTGACAACGCCATTGCCGAGGTCGTTGAGGTGGATGTGGTCGTGGTAGAGGCGATGGGGATCGGGGTCGGCATTGAAGACGGGGAGAAAATCCAGGTAGGGAATGCCCTGGGTTTGGGCAAAGGTGGTGAGGCGATCGCGGGCCACCCGTTCATAATCGCGGGGTTGTTCCGGTTTTACCTCCCGCTTTAGAGGAGTCATCGCTAAATACAATTGCGCCCCTTGGGTTTGGGTGAGGGTGTGGATTTGCCCTAGGGCTGTGAGATTTTTGGCGATGCGATCGCCCCCCTCCTGATCCAGAGCCGCCAACTCTGGCAACGGTGGCCCCTTGCGGCCATAGCGTTGATAAACCTCATGGATTGCGCACCAGGGGAGGCGATCGGGATAATTGCGATCGCGCCCCACCCGCAACCCGGAGGGAGCCGTAGCAAATAAATCATCGGTATTGAGCAGGACGATCACCCCCTTCGCCCCAAACAGGCCAAACCGCTCCACATAGGCCCACTGATTGCGCGGCCCCCAGGAATTAGCCGAAGCATTCAACACTTCTAAACCTAACTGTTGCCCCAACCGCGCCGAAATAATCCGCGCCTGATCCGTCCACCAGCCCCCATTGGCCACAGAATCCCCCAAGAGGAGGAGCCGCGCCCCCGTTGGCTCTGGGGTAATCTCTGGCCCCCGCATCCCGTAGCCATTAATCACAATTCGCTGACCATTGCGGCGGGTGCGTTGGTGGGGAGCGGGGAGATAGCCAATGGCAGGATCAGCGATGTAGAGGAGGGGACGGCCGAGGCCGAAGCGCCAGCGGAGGATCGTTTCGATCAGGGTGAAGGCGATCGCCATTGTCAGCAAAACCCAGAAAATTAGCATAGGCGGTTTCCCTTCCGATGATTAAGATGAGAGAATAATCGGCTATTGAACAATGGTCACTTTGCAGTCTTGCAACGGAGTAAACAAAACTATGTCTGACCTAAATCGCGGCATCATGAAATTCAAAGGTGCTGACAAACCCCTATTGGTCTACACATCCGCCGCCCTAGTGTTGGGTAGCATTGCCATCTTAATCCTGTGGGCCCTCCGTGTGGCCTACGCCGTTTAACCTCAAAAAGAGCCAACGCTCTCCCCCGTGAGCCTCCGGAATCTGTCACGTCCTTGCCGTGAGCCGGTGTGCCCCCCGTCTGTCGCACCGCCAGCCCTTTAAACCCTGCCCCCTTTATCCTCCTTGCTATCTCCCCTTCACACTTTGGCCGTTACTGAAGCCGGCCCTTTGCTGGGTTCAGTCTGGTTTGACCTCACCGTTGTGGTCTTGATGTTAATGCTGTCGGCATTTTTCTCCGGCTCAGAAACGGCGATCACCGCCCTCGATGACCTCAAGCTCCGAGGGCTGATCAAACGTCAGGGCGACCCCAACGGGCTATTTCGCCTCGTCATTAACAAACGTCCCCGATTTATCACCACCCTGCTGCTGGGCAATAACCTCGTTAATATTTTTTCCACCGTCCTCACCAGTAACCTCTTTGTGATCTGGTTAGGGAATGCGGGGTTAGGGATTGCAACGGGGGTGTTAACGGTGATGGTGTTAATTTTTGGAGAAATTACGCCGAAATCCGTTGCTATTTTGAATTCCTTAACGGTGTTTCGTTTAGCGGTGCGGCCAGTTTATTGGCTGTCCCGGTTCTTTTCTGCCCTGGGATTAATTTATCTTTTTGAATCGATTACCCACGGGTTGATCCGTCTGTTTCAGGGCAAATCCACCAAGGCTGCCGAAGGGGAAACGCTCACCGATCTGCAACTGATGATGGAGGTGCTCAGTGGCAAGGGCAAGCTGGATTTTTACCGCCATGATTTGATCAATAAAACGCTGATGTTGGATGAGATGATGGCCAAGGATGTGGTGAAGCCCCGCATTGAAATGCAAACCATTGCCCACGATGCAAGTTTGCAGGAATTGGTGGATCTTTGTTTGAAAACCGGCTATTCACGGATTCCGGTACAGGCGGATTCTAAGGATCAAATTGTCGGCATTGTCCATTTAAAACGGGCGCTGCGGCAATTACAAAACAATCCTGAAAGTCCTGGGGAGAGTGATGATCGTTTAACGATGGCGATGGATCCGCCGGTTTATGTGCCGGAAACGCAACGGGTGGCGAGTTTGCTGAAGGAAATGCTCAAACAGCGATGGCATTTGGTGATTGTGGTGGATGAGTATGGGGGAACGGTGGGGTTAATTACGTTGGAGGATATTTTGGAGGAGTTGGTGGGGGAAATTTACGACGAAAGCGATTTCCCGCGCCAACGGTTGCCCCTGCTTCAGTAGGGGGTTTCGGGTTTGAGGGTCGGAAACCGGGTTTTTAGCAGGGGTGTGTAGAAAACGAGAAAATGAGCACAACCCGGTTTCTGAGTGATGAATGTGCTAGGGTTAAATCATAAAATTTTTGAGGTAAAATAATGAAAGCATTTGAAGTTTTGGGAAGGCTCAATGATCAGGGTCATATTTTGTTAGATGAACCTTTGGCTGTTAAATCTGAAGTTCGGGTCAAAGTGATTGTTTTGATATCGGATCAAGATGAATTTGAGGCTGAAGATACTCCGATTGAAGAAGTTGAGGCTAGTTTAGTCCGAGCGTTGCAAGATGCTAAAGCAGGAAGAAGAATCCCTTTGGAACAAATGTGGGAGGGAATTGATGTCCAATAATCCTAAGTTTGTAAATATTGATTTAACGCCTGAATATCGCAATAATCTCAAAAAGTTAGCTAAAAAATATCGAAATATTCGGTCTGATACCCAGGTGTTAATCGACGCACTCCAAAAAGGGTCTGTGTTGGGCGATCGCCTTTCTGGTTTTGGTGATAATTGTTATGTTTACAAGGTGAGGGCTAAAAATAGCAATATCCAAAAGGGAAAAAGTGGGGGCTATCGGATTATTTATTTACTGGAGTCGGAAACCAGTATTTTGTTGTTGACGATTTATAGTAAATCGGAGCAGGAAGATATTACTACGGAGCAAGTTAAACGTATTTTGGATAATTTTGAGGAAGTAGATTAATCTCTGTGATTAGAATTTTTGCGCTAGGGACAAATTTCGTGTGATGCAACATCAAAATTTATCGGAAATTATTGAGTTGATCAAGGGTTGGTTTGGGGTGCATTATCAGGAGCGGGTGAGCCAAATTGTTTTGTATGGTTCTCAGGCGAGGGGGGAAGCGCAGTTTGATTCAGATATTGATTTGTTGATTGTTCTCAATCAGGGTTTTGATTATGCTCAAGAAATTGAAAGAACGAGTGAGTTTATTCAGGAATTATCTTTAAGATATGATACGGTTATTTCCCGTGCTTTCATTTCAGATTTTCGGTTTAATCACGAAAAAAGTCCTTTTCTATTAAATGTTCATCGGGAGGGGATTTATTTATGAAGGATGAACAACGTTTATTGTTGGAGAAGGCGCGGCGAAGTTTAGTGGGGGCAAGTTTTTGCCAAGTAATAGTTTCATTCCATGTACTCGGCAAAGTCTTTGAGGGGGGCGTTAAAGTCGTCGGCAATTTTGATTTTGCCTTGCATACAGCCAAAGAGGTTTTTGCGGTGGGTTTTGCCCCCATGATATTCAGCCATTGCTGAAGCGGCGAGTTGAGCCAAAAGATCTGGAGAACGTGAGAAGGCTTCATCCCAACGGCGCTCGTCCTCAATTTCTTCTAGGATGATGGCAGCGATCGCATTTTGCTCACTTTCGGACAAGGTTTGTAATCGGGTGATCGCACTTTCGAGTAATTCGGTCATGGCGACTCTACTCCTTTTGATGCTGACTGGATCTAGTATTGCTGATTTTAGACCCATTGACGATTGCCTCTACGGGAAGAAACCCGGTTTCGGGCTGTGGGGTTAAAATGGGGGGGATGTGTGAGCAGGGGGAGGGTTAAGGTGATGAAGTTTTTCGGCAAGGTAGCAAGACGATTAGGGGCGTTTTTAGGTCAGGGGACAGCGCAGCCATCCC
>JAABSU010000255.1 GCA_011390265.1 Spirulina sp. | reverse complement strand
TCGCAAACGGCTCCGGGGCAGTGATGACTACGAAGAGGAATCTCCCCCGCCCCGCAGTCGTAGCCAGCGGCCCACCTTAGAGAAACCGGATCCCCGGGCTGGTCGCCGTCCCAGCCGCACCGCCCCTCCCCCTCGGGCCTATCCTCCCGATGATCAACCTCGGGGTGTCGAAGATGCTTGGGAAGATGAGTGGGAAACAGAAACCCGTGCCAGTCGCCGGCCCGGTCGCCGCTCACCAGAACCCCCCCCGGAGCGCGATCGCCCCCGCCGAAGTGCTCCCCGCAACACCGCCGCCCTTTACGAAGATGAAGAACCGGCTCCCTATGTCGATTATGTCGATTATGAGGAGGAGTTCGGCCCCGAATCCGGCGGCCGGCGGGATCCAGAACCCAGTGACTACGATCAAGACTACGGCCCTGAAGATCAAGATGGGCCAGACGTTGATGATGAGCCAATCAATGGGCCGCCTATCCGACGCAAGCCCCGTTATCCAGAGGATGATGTGGATGCCCCCAATCGTCCCGGTGAATACTAACCCCTTCGCCCATGGTTCAGGCCCCCGTTTCGAGGCAAAAGCTGAGGCGATCGCCCTGGTTTGGCTCCGCTCTTCTCTCTCTCCTCTTGTTCACGGGTTGTAACACCCCCTCCAATCCTGGCGAATCTGCCCGCCTCAATAGCCGCTTTACGGAAGAACAGCCCGCCCTGAGCGGGGACGGCCGTTTAGTGGCTTTTGTGACGAATCGCAATGGCACCGCGCAAATTGCCATTTATGATCGCGATCGCCAAGCCTTCCTAGCATTGCCCGGCTTAAACCGCGATGGCTTGATGGTGCAAAATCCCAGCCTCAGCCGCACGGGCCGCTATATTGCTTACCTCACCCACGACCAAGGCCGCCCCGAAATTGCCCTCTACGACCAAGCCCTTCAGCGTTCCGAGATCATCAGCCGTCGTTATCGGGATTGGATTCGCAATCCGAAAATTAGCCCCGATGGTCGCTATATCAGTTTTGAAACCGCCCGTCGGGGGCAATGGGATCTGGAAATTCTTGATCGCGGCCCTGATGTGGAGTTAGATCTCGCTGATGGCACCTTAATTGAGCCTTAGCATCGGGGCGCAATATTGATGAGGGCGAAACATTTTTTGCCCCTACTCAAACCAACCTTTGGCGGCGATCGCCTCCTGAATCATGGCCTGAACTTGATCCACCGATGCGGTGGCCTCAATCCGCACAATCCGCTCCGGTTCAGCAGCGGCCAACTGGGCAAATCCGCCTCGCACCCGCTCATGAAAGGCAAGATCCGCTGCTTCAATGCGATCGCCTCGCCCTCGACGACGACCTAAACCCACTTCTACCGGCACATCTAACCAAAGGGTGAGATCACTGCTTAATCCCGCCGTGGCAATGGCATTGAGTTGGGCAATTAACTCCCGATCTAAGCCCCGGCCGGCCCCCTGATAGGCCCAAGTGGAATCGGTAAAGCGATCGCACAATACCCAGCCCCCCTGGGCTAAGGTGGGGCGAATTACCGTATCAATATGTTGGGCACGGTCAGCCGCAAATAACAGTAATTCCGCCCGATCCACCATGCTATCGCCATGGAGTAACAATGTCCGGAGTTGCTGACCTAGGGCCGTTCCCCCCGGTTCACGGGTCACAATCACCGCGTCTTTTTGTCCGATTTTTTGGGTCAGCCAAACCTGCGATCGCTTAATTTGCGTGGTTTTCCCCGCCCCCTCTCCACCTTCAAAGACAATGAATCGACCCGCCATGATTTTTAAGATTTTCTTTAGAATAGAGATGCCACAATGATGCTTCTGTGATCATAGATTCTGCCACCAGGGTGTTAAGCTAAACAAGAAATCGGGTGTTAGGCACAATCAACTGACAGAACCCTGCTTAAAACGTTAGAGTGTGGACAAACCTGCTTGGTGAAGGTGCTGACAATCTAAATTGTAAAATTGCTCATGGTTTAGAGCGAACAAGAAAACACCATTCAGACGTTAAGGAAGATTATGGCTCGCTACTCCTGCTCATTTTCCAGCCGCAACCCCATTGAAATCCTGCTTAATCATTTAGGTGAGGCGCTCCGCTCCTGCGATATTGAGATTATCTACCGCAATAATGAATATGTTGTCGGTCGTGAGAAGCCGGGGAATGTGGCCTTTACGAAACTGGTCACTGTCGAAGCCTTGATTGACTACCAGGGCGTGACATCATCGAAGGAAGTTCACTTAAACTGCATTCTCAAAAATGAAGAGCTGCCCCTGAAACAGGACAACCACTGTCGCCGGGTCTTTGATACGGTGAAACGCAAGATCGAAAGCCAAACCCCTTGGCAATTGCAGTAAACTCACAACTCATCTTCATCTTCGCCCAATTCGCCAAAATCATAATTTTGGTAACTGGCCCCTTCCGTATCCCCTGACATCATCGCCGGATCGATCAGGGTGATATCGAAGGGGTCTTCTATTGGGGGGATGGGCAGTTCATCGCTGTTATGGCGCACGGGAAAAATCCGGGATTGATAAATCGCCGAGACCTGAGGGCCAAAAATCACTTCATCCCCATGCTGGAGATTGTGGTGGGCAATTTTCCGGCCGTTGATCAGCAAACCGTTGACACTGGGGCGACCTTGAATATCGCCATCGGCAATCCGATAAAAGGCTGTACCATCTCCACGGGTTTGTCGGGTCAAAAGGGCATGGTGGCGGGAAACAAACTGAGAGCTAAGATGAATATCGCAACTGCGATCGCGCCCGATGGAGTATTGACCGGCCAGGAGAGGTACGGAACGTCGCCCTCTGGCATCGTCGACGATCAGTAGATGCTCTTGCTGCGATTGTGGTGTTGGTGCAGTCATGGACAACCCGTGTATGCCTCGTGTTGCTGAATGAGAGAAAAATTAGTGGCTCAATATTCTTTATTCTGTCACAGCGAATTGACACTTTTGGTGCAGAAAAATCTTGGCTTGCTAATTTTTGCCGTAATGCCTGGGGCCAGAAAAGCGATCGCGCAACAATAAGGAATTGGTGACAACAATCACAGAGCTAAAAGCCATCAAGGCCCCTGCCATGGGTGGACTGAACAAGATTCCCCACTTGGGCAGCAGCAAACCCGCAGCAATTGGAATAAGAAGCCCATTGTACCCCAAGGCCCAGATGAGATTTTGGCGAATTTTAGCAAAAGTTGCCCGGCTTAAGCGCAAAACCGCCTCAATGCCCCCCAGGGTAGCAGTGGCCGTGGGGGAACTCAGCAAAATAATGTCGGCGGTTTCTAAGGCTACATCGGTGCCACTGCCGAGGGCAATACCCACATCGGCTTGTGCTAAGGCGGGGGCATCATTGATGCCATCGCCCACCATGGCCACACAGTGATTTTGGGCTTGGCGTTGGGCAATTTCGACGGCTTTGTTGGCAGGGAGAACTTGAGCAATCACATCGGTGATGGCTAATTGACGGGCGATCGCCGCCGCCGCTGCCGGCTGATCCCCCGTCAGCAACACGACATTTAACCCTAAATCCTGGAGGTGCTTCACTGTTTGTGCTGCCTCCGGTCGGAGGGGATCGCTTAGGGACAGGAGACCGATACAGGCGCGATTAAGGGCAAGGTAAATCACTGTTTTCCCTTCTGCGGCAAGGGTTTCCGTCAGGGTTTCCAGGGTTGCGGGAATGGCAATGCCCGATTGGGCTAACCAGCGAGCATTACCGACCCGGCAGATACAAGGTGGCCGATGGGGAGGATAAAGTTCAGCGGAAGCACCATAGCCCGGCATATTTGTGAATTCACCGGCAGGCCAAAGCTCTAGTGCTTCCTGTTCCGCAGCCTTGAGGATGGCGGTGGCAAGGGGGTGTTGACTCCCTTGCTCAACACTGGCAGCCAGTTGGATCAGATCTGTTTTAGTCCAATCCTCTAGAGGATAGTGATCAATAATTTGGGGACAACCTTGGGTCAGGGTTCCGGTTTTATCAAACACAATCGTATCGACCCGGTGAGCGGCTTCGAGGCTATCTCCGCCTTTAATCAGCAGCCCCTGCTCTGCGCCTAAACTGGTGGCCACTAAAATCGCGGTGGGGGTGGCTAGGCCCAAAGCGCAGGGACAAGCGACCACCAGGACGGCGATCGCCAATTTCAAACTCAAGAGGCTCACGCCGCTCTCACTCCCGAGCCAGGTTTCGCCCCAAATAGACCAAAGGCTAAAGGTGAGGAGGGCGATCGCCATCACCCCATAGGCAAAATAACCGGATAGCTGATCTGCTAGTCGCTGGATGGGGGCTTTGCGGCTTTGGGCCGCTTCAACGGCGGAGGTAATCTTCGCCAATGTTGTGTCTGTCCCCACCTGCTCCACAGCAACCGCCAGCATTGCCCCTTGATTG
>JAABSU010000254.1 GCA_011390265.1 Spirulina sp. | reverse complement strand
AGCTTGGACTTAAAAACAACCCTGAGCGGCTATGGTCAAGAGGTTGAAAAAATTTGCCACCAGGTTAACCAACAAGTCCACCAGGAAAACCTTTCCCTCAATCACCTCACCCACCTGCTCCGCCACAGTCTGATCCTCCTCTCCCAATATGGGGCCGCCCTCCACGAATTCAACAGCCACATTCACACCCTGGAGGGAGATCTCCAAAGCTATCAAGACCGTTGCCGCCTCGTGGCCAAACTCCACCGTCCCAACCCTACGGCGGAAGATACCCAATACCTCGAACGGTTTAAGAATTTTGCGATTCGTCGTTATTTGCGGCCCATGGAGCGAGATTATCACCAACTCAGTCCGGGGTTACGTCAGTTAGAGGATGCTTTACGGGTGATGATGGGGTTATTGCAGATTGAGCAATCCCGCCAGCAGCAAGCCTTAGAGCGGGCGGTAGTGGCGGCGAGTTTGGGCTTGGGAACGACAACGGTAGTGGGAACGGTGCTTGCGCCTCCCCTCTTGTTACCGCGCTCTGAGGGGTTGCCGGGGGCGATCGCTCTCCCCCTTCTCATCCTGCTCAGTGCGTTGGCGGGTTTAGGGGTAGCCCGTTTAATGTGGCATAAATTGCCGCAACCAAAATCCTAACCCACCCCCTCCCTAGGCATTTCTTCTCAATCCCGAACTCGCTATGATGACAGGGCAAACCTAACCGCCCCGTTTTTGGTAGGGTTATGGGGTGGGAGCTTAGGGGCAGATGATGGGTTGGTTTTATCGATAGGTTTCATCAAGCTGAGACATTAATTTTATTTCATCATCAGTAATTTCGTCTTTACCAACCAACTTATACTGACGCTCATCAACCACTGAAAGATGAAATATATCATCACTTTCTTCAACGACCAACTCTAGAATTGCAACATCATTTTTTGATAAAAATTGTAATGCGATTGGTTTACAAATTATGTTAGGATATCGAGATTTACAAAATTCAATATCTTGCATAATTTGTACAATCCCAAATTGATCACCTGGTGATTTGGCTTGACAGGGAATAACAAAATGAGTTCCCCTTTTATTAATGCCTAAATAAATTTCATCAATTTCAATCTGTCCAACATTTCGTATTGCAGTTCTGAGATGATTTTGTATTGAATAACAGGTCAGACCTAAAAATAGATCAACAAGACGATTATACCTAACTTTCGTGAGCAGAGCCTGTTCATCAGTACCAGCAGCATATTTTTTTACAATTTCAGGAGTTGCATCTAGCACTTTTATTTTTTGTCTGTTACTGGTGGGTTTTATTTTTCCCGGAGATGCTAACCTGAACTCATAAGAGCCAATTCCTTTGCCAATTATTATCCACTCTGAATTACTTGGACATTTTGCTTTTATGGTATTAGGAAGCTCCCTACGAAATCTATATGCGTAAGGAATATCTCCTAAGTTTTTAACCCTAGAAACTTGAAGATCATTGCAGGCTTGTGCTAGTTCTTCTCGATTAAAAGAGACTTTAATTGCACCATCAGTGTAGTTTTTCAAAAAAACTTTTTCAATGACATGATCATACTTACTCATATTACACCCTTACTTTCTCTTTTTCTTTTGGGGATGACGTTATCAGGAATATCCCAATATTTTGACGCTTGCGCCATATTATAACTTAACAACCTTTCATCTTGTTGACTGAGTGTATAGGTTTCAAACTCTCTTGGATTGAGCTGCATTGCTTTAATAATTTCACGACCTAAAGATTTGGAAAGAAACGGTATTACTGCATTGCCAATTTCCCTAAAACCATGCCAAATTGTATTGTGAAAACGAAACCAATCTGGAAAAGTATGTAATCTAGCCGCTTCCCTAACTGTAATGCATCTTGGGACATCATAATGTATGGGCCTA
The DNA here is from genome assembly GCA_011390265.1 of Spirulina sp. Lineage (GTDB taxonomy): Bacteria > Cyanobacteriota > Cyanobacteriia > Cyanobacteriales > Spirulinaceae > Spirulina. Next base: position 2,511 of record JAABSU010000254.1, on the reverse strand, counting down.
GGTGCTGTATATGCGCCCTTATCACTGGCAGTTCCCGCTCTTAATGTATTACATTGTCCATTGGCAGACAATTTAAAAAATCTACTTGTTTCTTCTACAGTTCCCGAAGGGGTAGCATCAAATCGATCCATTGATTTTTGAGTATGATTTGATCCAATGTGACCATAAACCAAAGGAGAAACTTCCCGCGCATGACAAAGATTAAATTCTCCACCCGGTTTTAGCGCAAAACTTTTTCTAAAACCTGAATAATCTAACTGTAATGAATCTACACCATTGTCACCTTGTTTATAAGCCTTGTGCTTAGTTAGATCACCAATTGCCTGCTCGCAGGTTGACATTGGAGCTAACTGATTTCCAAGTGGACATAATTCATTTGAGCTTATATCTGAATGAGTTTTTTTGGGATAAATTGCTTGATTGACATCGAGCCTTGAGCCAACGAGAATCAGTCTTTTTCGATTTTGTGGCGCACCGTAATGTGCTGCATTTAGGATCGCAATGGGTCTTTGCACTGAATAGCCAATATTTTCAAACTCAACAATTAACTCCTCCAAAAACTTTTTATGTTGACCAGATGCAATCCCAGGAACATTTTCAAACAAGAAATATTTAGGCTTTATTTCTTTAATGATTCGCAAATATTCAAATACGAGTGAATTTCTGGGATCATCAAGCTGCCTTTTGCCCATATGAGAAAAACCTTGGCAGGGCGGCCCCCCTGCGATTAGATCAATTTCGCCCTGAAAACCTTTGCTTTCTACAGCTTGCAATAAATATTGAGAATTTACCTCAGAAATGTTTTGGCAAATACTCGCGCCGTAGGGAAAATTAAAATGGTGTACTAATGTATGGATCGCGTCAAACTCGACGGCAGCAGCAATATCAAACCCGGCAGCCTCTAAGCCGAGAGACATTCCACCACATCCGGCAAAAAGATCTATGGCTATGGGTCGTTTCATGCTTTATTTCAAAAATACTCTAATCTAGAATAGTCTACCACTAATCAAAATTTCACAACATTACATAACGCAGCCGATCCGGATCTGCCCGCTGTCAATGCTCAAACCCTTGGAAATAATGCTGATTGAGTCTTTCAGTCCACAACTGGCCAACACCATAGCTTGGGGCATCTTTGCACCCCACGGCGATCGCCCTCCCCTCAGTCTACCCAAAAAGCCCCAACCCAGCATCCCTGAAAGGATCACGGCCAGCGTGGATCAGCGCGATGCACCGATCAACCCCTCCCTAGGCATTTCTTCTCAATCCCGAACTCGCTATGATGACAGGGCAAACCTAACCGCCCCGTTTTGAAAGTTAATGCTTGAGCTTGTGTCAGACCTTGCCACGCAGCAACCGCCATTGTTGCCGCCCCTGCCCATTCGCCGCCCCCTCCTCCTCATTGGTCATGGGACAAAAGACGAGGCGGGCCGTCAGACGTTTATTGATTTTGCCCAGGCCTACGAAGCCTTAGATCCGGTTCGGCCGGTGATTCCTTGCTTTTTAGAGTTGACGACACCGACGATTCTCGATGGGGTCGAGCGTTGCCTAGCGGCGGGCCATACCGAAGTTTCCGCTGTGCCCTTACTCCTGTTCGCGGCTCGTCATAACAAGTTTGATGTCACCAACGAATTGGATCGCGCCCGCCGCCTCCATCCTGAAATCACGTTTAATTACGGCCGCCATTTTGGCATTACGCCCCCTATTTTAGACCTGTGGCGCGATCGCCTCGCCCAACTGGATACCCCCGAACATAACCCCCAAGGCATCCCCCGCGAAGATACGGTTTTGCTGTTTGTGGGCCGGGGTTCCAGCGATCCCGATGCTAATAGTGATGTGTGTAAACTGGCCCGCATTGTCTGGGAAGGCAGCGGCTACCGTACTGTTGAGGTCTGTTTTATCGGCATTACCCACCCTCGGCTAGAGGAGGGCTTTGAGCGGGCGCGGTTGTACCAACCGAAACGGATTATTGTCCTGCCTTACTTCATGTTTACCGGCGTGTTGGTGCAGAAAATTTTCCGTATTGCCGCTGAACAGCAGGCGCAGTTCCCCAATGCTGAAGTCACCTGTTTGCCGGAAATGGGGGTTCATCCGCAACTGTTGCGGGTCTTGCGCGATCGCGAGATTGAAACTCAAACGGGCCAGGTGAACATGAACTGCGAGCTGTGCAAGTTCCGCCTCGCGGCTTTAAATGGCGCAGAGCCGGGCCACCATCACCATGGCCATGATCACGGCCATCACCATGATCACGGCCACGGCCATGATCACCCCGCCCCCGACCCCTACGCCGAACCCCAGGCCTACCACGATCGCATCTGGCAAGTGCCGTAATGGCCAAAGCCCAACCACATTAGGACAGCCAATCTAAATGGATGACGCTGGCCATGGTGGTTTCGATCGCTTCCTGACGGGGCAATTGTAGGGGCGTGACCTGGCCCTCAATGGGCATTGTGCCTCGGGGGTGGGCGCTGGCACAGAGGGGAATATGACCCTCACTCACGACTAAACCTT
>JAABSU010000253.1 GCA_011390265.1 Spirulina sp. | reverse complement strand
ATTGATCGCGTCTTGGCGGGGCCGGAGAAGAAAGACCGGGTGATGAGTGAGCGGAGGAAAACCCTCGTGGCCTATCACGAAGCGGGTCATGCTCTGGTGGGGGCGTTGATGCCGGACTATGATCCGGTGCAAAAAATCAGCATCATTCCCCGGGGTCGGGCCGGTGGCTTAACCTGGTTCACCCCCAGTGAAGACCGCCTCGATTCCGGTTTATCTTCCCGTTCCTACCTGCAAAACCAAATGGCCGTCGCCCTCGGCGGTCGGGTGGCTGAAGAAATCGTCTTCGGCACGGAAGAAGTCACCACCGGAGCCTCCAGCGATCTGCAACAGGTGGCGCGGGTGGCTCGGCAAATGGTGACGCGGTTCGGGATGAGCGAGCAATTGGGGCCGGTGGCTCTGGGTCGTCAGTCCGGGAACGTGTTCATGGGGCGAGATATTGCCTCGGATCGCGACTTTTCCGACGAAACCGCTGCGATGATCGATGAGGAAGTCCGTAAGTTGGTGGATCAAGCCTATGGCCGAGCCACCCACGTTCTCAACGAGAACCGCCACATCCTCGATAAGCTGGCGGAGGTGTTGGTGGATAAGGAAACCATTGATGCGGAAGAGTTACAGGTGATTCTGAACAGTAATGAGGTGAAGATGGCGGCGATCGCCTAATTCCCCCTGCTCACAAGCCTGATTCGCTAAAATCATTTTCAAGGGAGCCATGCTCCCTTTTTTAGTGCCTTTGTATGCATTTAAAGGTCTAGTGCCTTTGTAACCTTATAGATCTAGTGCTTTCGTATTCTTTAAAACCTGGAAATTTGGTGTTTTACTGAAATTAGCGTATCGCTATAGATAGCGTGTCATGAGATCAAAATTTGTAAAATCGCACTAAATGCTAGAGTAGAGAATTTATACGACCATGACTCTAGCTCCATCCAAACTGATCACTTTCCCAAAAAGCGACATCCAGGTCATCAAACGGGATGGAACGCAAGCCCCCCTCAATGTTAAACGCATCCGGGAGGTGGTGGAATGGGCCTGTGAGGGTTTAGCGGTATCCACAATCACCCTCGAAGCGGGCTTGAAAACCCGTTTACGCCCTGGGGTCAGCACCCGCGAGATTCAAGACAACCTGATTGATTGCGCCTTGGGGATGTGTAGCCCCGATGAACCGGATTGGCGTTACGTTGCCGGTCGCCTCCACATTTGGAGCCTGTGGAAAGATACCCTGGTGGCACGGGGCTATCAGTATGGGGATTATCCCAAGACCGTTGCCACCCAAATTGCCGCCAACGCCTACGATCGCCGCATCCTCGTCTACAGTTCTGAAGAACTAACCACGGCAGGTTCTTGGATCAAATCCGATTGGGATCTGGACTACGACTACGCCGGAGCGGTGATGTTCACGAAGCGTTACCTCCTCCCCAATGAGCTACCCCAAGAAGCGCTGTTAACCTGTGCGCTGCTCATTGCCACGGTGGAGCAAGGGGAAGCGCGGATGATCTGGGCAAAGCGGATTTATGAGGCGATCGCCCAACGGAAAATTTCCCTCGCCACTCCGATCCTCGCTAACCTCCGGGTTCCCGGCGGCTCCCTCGCCTCCTGTTTCATCTCAGCCATGGAAGACAACCTAGAGAGCATCTTCCATGAAATCACCAACACCGCTCGGATCAGCAAAAACGGCGGCGGTGTGGGCATGAACGTTTCCCGGATTCGGGCTACGGGGTCAACAGTGATGGGCAAACCCAATGCTAGCGGCGGCGTTCTCCCCTGGGTGAAATTGCTTAATGATACGGCCATTGCTGTAAACCAGGGCGGGCGACGATCGGGCGCCGTAACCGTTTCCCTCGATATCTGGCATCTGGACATTCCCGAATTTCTGGAGTGTCAAACCGAAAACGGCGATCAAAGGCGCAAAGCCTATGACCTGTTCCCCCAGATTGTCATCGTTGATGAGTTCATGCGGCGGGTTGTTTCTAAACAGAATTGGACATTAATAGACCCCTATGAGGTGAAGCAGGTTTTAGGGATTGAGTTGGCGGAACTGTGGGGCGATCGCTTTGAAATTGCCTATGGCGAAATTGAGCAGGCTTGCGAGTCTGGCCGGTTGAAATTATTTAACCGAATCAATGCCCGTGAACTCTTTAAAAGCGCCATGCGTACTCAAGTGGAAACTGGCCTACCCTATATGAGTTTCAAGGACACGATTAATCGCGGCAATCCCAATCAGCATGAAGGTTACATTCCAAGTACAAACTTATGTGTCGAATCCTTCAGTAATGTTGCCCCCGGTAAGTACAGTCATACCTGTAACTTAGTGTCGCTCAACCTGGCCAATATTGGCGATGATCTCCCGATGCACTGCGAAACAGCGGTGCGCATCCTCGATAACACCATCGACCTCACCCATGCCCCCTTTGAAGCCAGCCAAAACCACAACGATCGCTATCGCACCATTGGCGTAGGCGCGATGGGTCTTGCTGACTGGTTAGCCATTCGTCGCCTCGGTTATCACCATCAAGAAGCTATCAGCGAACTGTTTGAAACCATCGGCTACCATACCACCCAATATTCGATGAAGCTGGCCCAGGAACGGGGGGCTTACTTGGCATTCCCCGGTTCGGAGTGGAGCAAGGGCAACCTGATTGGAGCGAAACCCGTTTCTTGGTTTGAGCAACATTCTGCCCACCCCCAACGGTGGCGCAAGCTATCGGAAGATATTCAAAAATACGGGATTCGCAACTCGCATATTACGGCGATCGCCCCCAATACCTCATCCTCCCTCGTCCAAGGCTGCACCGCCTCTATCCTCCCCACCTATAGCCGCTTCTACTACGACAAATGGGCCAAAGGTGTTGTCCCCATTGCCCCCCCGTTTATTCGCGATTATTTCTGGTTTTACCCAGAAAGCAAAACCATGGATCAAAATATCGTCGTCGATGCTGTGGCCACAATTCAACAGTGGATTGATACGGGGATCAGTATGGAGTTGCTGTTTAACCTCAATGCCGGGGTATATTTCCCAGAAGAACCAGATCGCTCTCTGACTGCAAAGGATATTTTTGAAACCCTAGTCCATGCCTGGGAAAGTGGCTGTAAGGCGATCTATTACATCCGCACCGTACAAAAAGACGATTACAAGGAGTCCGACGGCTGTAGCAGTTGCGCCAATTAAAGGGCTTAACAAATTCAGGTGAATTACAATCTCAATTCACCTGAATTTTCAAGATTTAAAATCTATTCATAATGACCAGAATCAATGAAATTGAAAAGTGGCGAAATTTTATTTTCGATCAAAGTGAGTATGATCTATCCCACCTCAATGCTCAATGGGTAGAATATTTCGACGAGCGGAACCCAAAACCTTACCGTTTTTTTGTGACCTATGGCTCACACTGCTTCACCGCGAAAGATCCTGATCCAAACTTTAACTCTGAACTGGATGATCCTCAATATCACTCTCCTCGTGAGTCTAGATATTTTAATTTAGAGCGATATCAACTTTCAAAAAATCTTTCATTAATTATTCAATCTTTGAACAAAAAGCAAGTATTAGTGTTTCATGCTGGCCATGGTAATTATGCCAGCGTTAAAGTTATTGACTCAAATGGCACAGAGATTAATTATCTTGTTGTTTTTTCCGTCTTTCGGGAAAGGAAAAAATTTAGGTTGCACATTCATAGTGCATACCCCAAACAAGAACTAGGTAAAATTCACAAAGTGGATTTTTTGACCATTGCTTACAACTTAGCTCACAACAAAAAATTACCGGCTCCTCGTAAATAATTCTCAAAATAACAAAGGCTCCTTAAGGAGCCTTCGCCAAAAACATTGTTTTTGGTATCCAGAACGTCTTTACCGGCTTTGCCTCGACCCTTACGGGTAACGGGATGTCACGCTGTTCGCGTGTCTGTAGCATCCTAACCTGCTAAAAGTTTACCTTTTAGCAAAATTAATTAAGCACAACGGAGAATGTTTATCTTCATCATGCTCCATCACTCTGCATTATAGGATATGGCACTCAACTATGTCAACTCTGACAGAAGAGAGATATAATCCATAAGCCCAAGCTATAAGATTTAGCCAAGGGTTAACCTGAGCTTAAGGCTATTTTGATGCAGTTCTGATCAACTGTATTACATTTTCTATAGTCAATAACAACATGATTCAACTGCCCACAGCGCGAATGCCCGTCAACCCCATTTTCAACCCGGCGGGGGATGACAAAATTGAAAACCGTTCCCTGTGGTTTGGGAACGTGACCAATTTGATGCAACTTAATGATGTGCGCTACCCTTGGGCGATCGCCCTTTATCAGCAAATGCGCGAACAGTTTTGGATTCCCCAAAAGCTGGATATTACCCAAGATGTTACGGATTATTGGAATCTGACCCCTGAAGAACGGCGGGGATTTGATGGAATTTTGT
>JAABSU010000252.1 GCA_011390265.1 Spirulina sp. | reverse complement strand
CAACATCTTCGTATTGGCAAAATACAAACTCTCATCAATACGGATCGCCAATACCTCCGCACAAGTTAACACCGTATGGCGTTTAATATTGCGAAATTGCTCTGTTTCCCCCAAACGGCCCACAATGGCAATGTGAGGATGGCTGGTGCGCCAAAGATAGAGGGCAATGGCAAACCCCATCCCCACCAAAATCCCCGACTCAATGCCCACAAATAACACCCCCGCAAACGTCACCAAAAAAGCCCAGGCATCGGGGCGATTGTACCGCCACAACTTAACAACGGTTTTAACATCAACCAGCTTCACCACCGCCATACAAATCATTGCCGCTAAACAGGCTTGGGGGAGATAGAAAAAGAGCGGTGTGAGGAATAAAGCCGTGAGTAAAATCATCACAGCGGTAATGATTGAGGCTAACCCCGTCCGCGCTCCGGCGGCAAAATTGACCACCGACCGACTCAATCCCCCCGCGACGCAATACCCCCCCGCAAAGGCAGCCCCCACATTGGCTAAACCCACCGCGATTAATTCTTGATCCGCTTCGATGGTTTGCTGGCGTTGTCGGGCTAACACTTGGCCGGTGGAAAAGGTTTCAATAAAGCTGATAAAGGCGAGGGTAAGGGAGAGGGGGAGGAGGGAGGCGAGGCGATCGCCCGTCACCACTGGCACTGTCCATTGGGGCGGCCCGGCGGGAATCACCCCCACAATCGACACCCCCTGTTGATCCAATCCCAAACTGGCCACCACAATTGTCCCCAACACCATCACCCCTAAGGGCGCACTTTTCGTGAGGGGAAGCGTTGCCATGTCTGTCAGTCCCCGGCCTTTGAGCCATTTTTCTAGGGGTTTATTGCCAAACCAGAGGATGGCGATCGCCCCCACACTAAGGGCCAGCGTTACCCCTTGGGTCTGCCCGATATTTTTAAGCGTTTCCACCACCAGAGAGAAAAACCCGCTCGTCTGGCCCAATTTAATCCCCAATAAATGCTTCACCTGACTGAGGGCGATGGTCAAGGCTGCGGCACTGGTAAACCCGGCCATCACACTGCTACTGACAAAATTGACCAACACCCCCAACCGCAACACCCCCATCAGGATCTGAATCCCCCCCACCAGGAGCGCGACGGTAATGGCCAGGCTGATGTAATCTGCACTGTCAGGAGCCACGATCACACTTAAACCCGCCGCGAGGAGGATGGAATCGAGGGCGACGGGCCCGACGGAGAGGGCGCGACTGGTGCCGAAAAAGGCATAGATCAAGGGGGCAGCAATGGCAGTATAGAGGCCGATTTTCGGGGGGAGGCCGGCAAGGAGGGCGTAGGCCATCGCTTGGGGAATGAGCAGGCCGGCGACGATCAGGCCGGCGGTGAGGTCGGCTACCAAGTCGGGGGGATGGTAATGGCGGCCCCAGTCTAAAATGGGCAACCAACGAGAGAGGCGATCGCGCATGGGTAAGGGTCTATAATTCTACTCTCCTACTATACAGTAATATGTTGTTACCATCCCCAAGCAGTCCTCATCGATCAAAAAAAGCTCAACTGAGATCCCGAACCCCATTCCCCATTCCCTGTTCCCTATTTCGTTCCCCCACCCTCTACAATGATTAGCCACGGTTTTATTGAGCGATTGACAAGCAATGACAGACGCAACGAATGTTTTAGGTCGCCCCCTGGAATTGTGCTGTGGTGCGCCACGCACGGGGTTTTATCGGGATGGATTTTGTCATACGGGGCCAGAGGATCGCGGCCGCCATCTGGTTTGTGCAGAGATGACCGAAGAGTTTTTAGAGTTTACCCAGCGGGTGGGGAATGATTTGAGTACACCCCGGCCGGAGTTTAATTTTCCGGGGTTGAAGCCGGGCGATCGCTGGTGTTTGTGTGCCGCACGGTGGCAGGAAGCCCTCGAAGCCGGGTTCGCGCCGCCGGTCATTTTAGCCGCTACCCATGAAAATGCCCTGGATTTAATTTCCTTTGATGATCTCACCCGCCACGCGCTGCCGGTGGGTTAGGCCAGAGGGTTTCTCGTTTCATAAACTGTAACAAGCCCCGCATTCCTCCCCATCCAAGGGCATACTAGGAGCCAATTGCCATGGAGGTGAATTCTATGCTCAAGGATGCGCGGATTGCACAGATGGGCTTTTTAGTCCTGTTTTTACTGTTGGGATTGAGTACCCGTGATTGGACGCTGCGGCCGGAACTGTTGGCCACGGTGGGGATCAGTTGCTTGGCGACCCAATGGTTGACCCGGAATCTGATCCCCCGATGGCGGGGGCAGGGGGAGGGGCCTTGGTGGCAGATTCCCGGTTGGCAGAGTGCGGTGATTACGGCGTTGGGGCTGTGTTTGCTGCTGCGGGGGAATGAATATACGACGATGGCCCTGGCGGGATCTGGGGCGATCGCCAGTAAATCCCTTTTTCGCGTTCAAGATAAGCATTTCTTCAACCCCGCCAATTTTGGGATTATCCTCGCCCTCGTCCTCACTCCCGATGCCTGGGTATCACCAGGGCAATGGGGAACCCAAGCTTGGTATTTCTTAGGATTTGTTGCGGCGGGGGGGGTGGTGCTGCGCTGGGTGGGGCGTTGGGATACGTCGATGGTGTTTTTGGGAACCTATGCGGCGTTGGAGGCGGTGCGGACTCTGGTGTTGGGTTGGACGGTGGATGTTTATATCCATAAATTAATGAGCGGGAGTCTGCTGTTGTTTGCCCTGTTTATGGTGACAGATCCCCGGTCGATTCCCAATGCCAAACAAGCCCGCTGGATTTGGGCAGGGGCGATCGCCTGGTTAACGTTCCTTTTTCAAGAACAGTTATTTATCTCAACGGGGATGTTTTGGGCGTTATTTTGCCTCGCTCCCCTCACGCCGTTGTTAGATTTCCTCTGGTCTGCCCCTCGGTTTACCTGGCAGGGTTTGGGCCGGGGCCTCTCACTGAAACAATTGACGTAAATTCTGGGAAATTTTAATGATGAAGATCAAACTTAATGCTTTGGGGAAAAGGGCGATCGCCCTCATTCTTGCCTGTTGCTTAGGGTTGGGCATTGCGCCCTCAGCTTTGGCTTTTTGTGGCTTTTTTGTGGCCCAAGCCGATTCAGATTTGTTTAACGAAGCTTCTCAGGTGATTATTGCCCGGGATGGCGATCGCACCGTCCTCACCATGGCCAATGATTATCAGGGGGAGGTGGAGGATTTTGCCTTGGTGATTCCGGTGCCGGTGTTGCTAGAGGAGGATCAGGTCAATGTGGGCGATCCGGCCGTTTTAAAACGTTTGGATGAATACAGTGCGCCCCGGTTGGTGGAATATTTCGACAGCAACCCCTGTAATCCGCCGATGCCCCGTTCTGCACCGATGCCCGCCCCTGCTGCCATGGAAGCTGATAGTGTGGCCCGGCCGGAGAGCGATCGCTCCCTTGGGGTGACGATTGAGGCAGAATTCAGCGTTGGGGAGTACGATATTTTGATCCTCAGTGCTCAGGAATCGACGGGTTTAGAAACCTGGTTGCGGCAAAATAACTACACCATCCCCACGGGGGCCAGTGCGGTGTTGCAGCCCTATATTCGTCAGAATTTTAAATTCTTTGTGGCTAAGGTGAATCTTGAGGAATTTAAAGCGGGGGAATCCCAAAAATTACGCCCGTTAATGATGGCCTATGAATCGCCTCGGTTTATGTTGCCGATTCGGTTAGGGATGCTCAATGCCCAGGGGGATCAGGATTTAATTGTTTATCTTTTAACCCGTAGTGGTCAGGTGGAATTAACCAACTATCGGACGGTGAAAATTCCTTCTGAATTTGATGTGCCGGAGTTTGTCCAGGATGAGTTTCCTGATTTTTACAAAGCGGCGTTCCAAACAGCCTATGAGCAGGAGCGTAAGGAGGTGGGGTTTTTGGAATATGCCTGGGATATGTCTTGGTGTGATCCCTGTGCTGCTAATCCGCTCACGCCGGAGGAGTTACGGAAGGCGGGGGTGTTTTGGTTAGGGGAAAGTAGCTCTGATCAACGGCGGATTGATCCCTTTAATGGGGGTGCGGTGGATGCGTTTATTACTCGTTTGCACGTGCGCTATAGCCGCGATCGCTTTCCTGAAGATTTGGCATTTCAAACCACGGGCAACCGCCAAAATTTCCAAGGTCGTTATATTATCCGTCGTCCCTATCGGGGGGAGATGAAGTGTGATGCGGCGGCGGATTATCGGGCTGGGGTGCGCGATCGCCAGGAGCGGGAGGCTAACCAGTTGGTGAGTGTTACCGGTTGGAATAAAACTGATGTGTTCCGGAAAATCGACTGGTTTACGGAGCCGGCCCAGCCCCGTCCTTGGTGGCGCAATCTCTGGAATCGCCGTTAATTATTGCGATCGCTAAAAGTTTTGACACTCCCCGCGCTAAAGCGACGGGGATTCTTCACTCAACGAGCCAACTTGCTCAGACAGGATTACTCCAGCCA
>JAABSU010000251.1 GCA_011390265.1 Spirulina sp. | reverse complement strand
CATTGGGTTTATCACACCATGAGGTTTTATGAATAACATCTTTGCACTCGCAAGCGTCTTAAGCTTGTGCAGTTTTGCCCTTGCATCGGTAGCTGAAGCGGCAACGTTGATCAATGGTGATTTTGCCACAGGTGATCTGACGGGATGGACTGTACACACCACCGGAGGTGGCTCCAATGGTCGCAACTTCAATGGTGAAGTCTTACCCCGTGTGACGACCTTTGATCTCACCAATCGGGGAACAACGTCGAATGTGGCGCAGTTTCGGGTGGGTCGAGAAGAGGCGATCGCCCTCCCCAATGCTTGGCAAGGTGGCGGCTTGAGCCAATCGGTATTTCTGGAAGCGGGGCAATTTACCTTTACCGCTGATGCCGCCGTCCAGGGGGATCACCAGGCCAACACCCAAAGCGGTACATTGGAATTGATGTTTGAGGGAGGGGCGATCGCCCTCTGGAATTTTGCCGGTGTTGCTCGGGGTATGACGAAATATCAAACCCTCGTGGGGGAAATGGCGATCGCCACCCCCCGTTGGTATGACCTCGGCTTCCAATGGACACGCCCCTTCCTCACCAGCCCCACCATCCCTAGCCAATACATCGGAAATTTACGCTTAGAGCCGGTTCCCACCCCTGTCCCGGAACCGACGGGGGCCGTGGGGCTGTTGCTAATGGGCGGTTTGGGCTTAAGGCAATGGGTGCAACGGAAATCTCCTCGATAGCGGCGGTCATTTCTCAAAAATCCCGTTAGGGTGGAGGCACGGGGAAGTTTGGATGCATGGGCGATCGGTACGCTAAAGCGAATCGCCCACGATCACCCCTTAACCCGTCCTTTCACCCTTCACCCTCTTCTATGTTTAAGCGCACCGTTCTCATCTTTTGGACTTTGTTCCTCACCACGCTGCTGCTTATGGCAGGGGTGAGCCGGGCCCAACGGCCCCTGGTGGAGATTAACACCGTTGCCGATGCCATTAACCAGATGGAGCAGGAATGGGCCCGAGACTATAGCGAGTACTTCGGTATTCCCACCCTCGATCTTGATACCCAGGTGGAAGCCGTAGCCCAAACGTTGCAAGAACTCCAGGAAACCACCGGCCGCAAAGCCGCCGTTCTATGGCTGATGTCCACCCCAAAATATTTAAACCTTGCCCTCACCACACCGGACACCCTCGCCACCAGTAGCGACATTTTTGCCGCCAATGCCCAAAGCTTAGAACGCACCCTGCGGGCCTTTCAGCGAGGGGTGAGCAATCCCCGCCGCAACAATGCCTATCAAGCACCGGCTGCTCAACTTTATGATTGGATCATTGCCCCCGTTGCTGATGTTTTACGACGGGATCAGATCGATATTTTGCTGATTTGTGGCGGCAAAGGGTTGCGGGCGATTCCCTTTGGGGCCTTCTATGATGCTGCCCATGACCAGTTTTTAATTGAGCAGTTCAGCCTCGCTCAGATTCCCGCCTTTAATCTCCTCCAAACCGGCCACCATTCTTTAAAAGATGCCCAAGTTTTAGCCATGGGTGCATCGGAATTCACAGAACTGCCGAACTTACCTGGCGTAGAAGCAGAGTTACAATCTATTCCCCTACGGCGTTGGCAAAGTCGCGCCTTTTTAAATACCGATTTTACCCCCGATCGCCTCCGTCAAGAGCAGGCAGATTGCAACTGTGAGATTGTCCATCTCGCCACCCATGCAGAGTTCCGCCCCGGCACACCGGCTAACTCCTATATTCAATTTTTTAATCAATCCTTGGGTCTAGATCAGGTGCGGGAATTGGGTTGGGGGGATCCGCCGGTGGAGTTGGTGGTGTTGAGTGCCTGTGAAACCGCTAGTGGTGATCAGGATGCGGAGTTGGGGTTTGCGGGCTTGGCGGTGCAGTCGGGGGCGAAGGCGGCGCTGGCGAGTTTGTGGCTGATTAGTGATTTAGGCACGGTGGGAATCATGGGGGAGTTTTACCACGGCTTGCAAACAGCCCCCACTAAAGCCGATGCCCTCCGCCAAGCCCAATTGGCAATGTTGCGGGGGGATGTGGCGATCGCCAATGATCAAATCCAAACCCGTAGCGGCAATATTGACCTCACCTCAGAAATTCTCGACTTCGCCCAAGAGGGGCAAACCTTTACCCATCCCTACTATTGGGCGGCCTATACCCTAATTGGCAACGCTTGGTAAAGATGTTGCTTGTTGTGCAGAGTTAAGTCTGCACAACAAGCAACGGGTTATTGATCAGTTTGCTCTTGTTTTTGCAAATAATGAACTTGGGTCGGATAGGCGAATTCAATGCCTGCCGCTGCGAAGGCTTCAAAGAGGGCAAAATTGATCTGTTGCTGGCAATTCATATAAGTGTTGAAATCGCCGGTATTGACCAAATAGACCACTTCATAATTGAGGCTAAAATCTCCATAGCTGGCGAAATGGGCGCGGTCAAATTTCACCCCTTCAACAGCTTGAATAATATTCTCAATCATGGCGGGAATCTGTTTTAATTTTTCCGCCGAAGTTTCATAGATCACGCCAAGGGTAAAGACGATGCGCCGTTGCTCCATGCGTTTAAAGTTGCGGACGCGGGAGCTAGTGAGATCGGTATTGGCGAGGATCAGTTGTTCACCGCTGAGGCTTTTTAAGCGGGTGGTTTTAATGCCAATTTGCTCCACTGTGCCGAGATAATCGCCCACGACAATGAAGTCACCGATGGCAAAGGGACGATCAAAAACAATTGAAAAGTAGCTAAACAGATCTTGTAAAATCCCTTGGGCAGCAAAGGCGATCGCCAAGCCCCCAATCCCCAAACTGGCCACCACTGCCGAAATATCAAAGCCTAAATTATCCAGCAAAAACACAAAACCCACCGCCCAAAAGATCGCCCGAATCAAGGGGGTGAGGGCATTAAAACTTTGCTCTAGTTCCGGGTTTCCCTTCCTAACAAGGTACGATCGCAGCAGGTATTCACTAAACTGGGAGAGAAATTGAATCCCCGTCACCGTGGCGATCAGCACGGCTAGGACTTGGAGGGTTTGCCCCAGGATGGGATGAAGGTTGAGGTTGGCGATCGCAATATACACCGTGCCAATGTAAAGCAGGCGCATCAGGGGCTGGCTGAAAATGTTCACCAACCGCTGATCGAGGGGGGATTGTTGTTGTTTTTCCCAGCGTTGGAGGGAACTGAGGATGGCGCTGCGGACAAGTTGGATCAGGATGAAACCGGCGATGAGAATGGCGATCGCAATCCCATAGGCGGCGAGGGTATTATTCAAGAATACCTGGTTGAGAAAATCGACGGGCATAAATGCCTCCTTAAAAACTTGCGAATCTTACCATAGAAAAAACCGGGGAGAATTGCAATTTCTTGTTTCTTGAATCAGCCTGATAATTTCACCTTTAGTAATATTGTATAAGCAAAAACCGGCAGGAGGTGAACCTTCCGCCGGTTTGATAGGATGGAGCCTGAAGGGGCGATCGCCTAAGGCGCTAAAGCATTACCCCGTAGTAAACTGCCGATGGTTTTTGCCGTGATCTTCATTTGGATCAGGGGGTTGGCAGGAACCACCGTTTTATAGAGGTAGCTATCAAACGTGAGCCGTTGCACATCCTCATCGGCGCACATTTCCACAAACGCCTCGCGGGTGGCATCGGTGCGATAAAACACCCGTTGGAGCAGATCCAACACCAAATAGGTCATGCCGTACTGCTTATCCCATTGTTTGATGTAGGATTTCAAATCCGCTTCCGTGGGGATGCGTTGGCCATTGTTGCTGGTGGCGACGATGGTTTCTGCACACATCCGGGCGGATTTCGCCGCAAAATAAATCCCTTCTCCGGAGGATTTCGTCACCGTCCCAGCCGCATCACCCACCAGGGCAACCCGACCAACCACACGGCGGGGGCGGGGATGTTCGGGGATGGGGTGGGCTTCCACCTTGATGATTTCGCCGCCTTCGAGACGGTGGGCCGCACGGGTGCGAATGCCCGCTTGGAGTTGCTTGATCTTCGCTTTGTTGATCTTCATCGTGCCGGTTCCGACCGCGACGTGATCATATTTGGGGAACACCCAAGCGTAGAAATCCGGAGAAACATCGTCACCGACGTACATTTCCGCCAGTTCGTTGTAGTAGGCCATTTTGTCTTCCGGGAGACGGATGCGCTCTTGGAAGGCGATCGCATAGTTATAGTCCCCAGCATCAATGGCTTTGGCGATGCGGGAGTTGGCCCCATCCGCCCCAATGACGAGATCCACCTTGAGGGTTTTCATTTCCCCGGTGGCGCTGCCGCTGGAATGGTCAGCGTAATGGAGCGTGTAGGGATCGCGATCGCTCGTGGGGATATCCAACTGATAAACAGTGCCGTTAATCAAGTTAGCCCCTAAGGAGGCGGCGCGATCGCGCAAAAAGCCGTCGAGCACTTCCCGACGGCACATCCCGATATATTCATCATCCTTGAGCGTGTGGCCAATGTTGACCTCAACGTTAGAAGGAGAGATCATTTTCATTTTCCGCACCCGGCGATCGATGATTTCCGGGGGAAGGTCAAACTCGCTGACCATACAGAGCGGAATCGCCCCACCACAA
>JAABSU010000250.1 GCA_011390265.1 Spirulina sp. | reverse complement strand
GGCGAAGATAATAAACAACAGGGCCAAGTTCGCCAACACCCCAAACGTGGCACTGTGATCTGTGGAGGGCTTCACCAAAAATTCTAAATTCTTGGCCCGCACCTTCTCGATCAGTTCTGGGTTATCGGTGAACAGATCCACCGTATGGGGTTGATTGCCTTCCCCAGCGAGGATCACCTTAGCAACCCCCGTGGCGGGATCATATTCAATACTTTGGACTTGGCCCTCTTCGACGCGCTGGAGCAACTCGCTATAGGAAAGGGTTTTGGGTTCGGTTTGGGCGATCGCCTCCATCGGGCTAGCCCATTGCAGTGAACCAACAAGCGCCATCCCCAAAAAGAAATACCAAGTTTTGCGGGCTGCTGCTCTGGGGGAAAAATGGTTATTCATGAGGTGGAGCCAAGTCTCTAACGGTGAATTGCTTTTATTTTAGGGTTTTGATCCCCGTTTCTGCATCCAAAGGCGCGATGGCGTTGGCGGAATCTCTCACCCCAGCAAAACCCCTGGATTGAGTTGGATTGGGCCAGGGGGGCGCGGCTTTGGCCCTTAAGATAGGTTTTGGCTCTGGCCTGATCAATCACCTCTAGATGACAACGGCAAAAACTATCGTGAAAATTTTCGTTTACCACACCCCCGAATTAACCCCCACGGATCACCTACCGGCCTGTGCGGTGGTGATTGATGTCCTCCGCGCCACAACGACGATCGCCACGGCCCTCGCCGCCGGAGCCGAAGCAGTGCAAACCTTCCGGGATTTAGAGATCCTCACCCAAGTCAGCGAAACCTGGCCCGCCGCGCAACGGTTACGGGCGGGGGAGCGGGGCGGTCGTCAGGTGGAGGGCTTTGAAATGGGCAATTCCCCCCTGGCCTGTACGCCGGAAGTGGTGGGGGGGAAACGGCTGTTTTTAAGTACCACCAACGGCACGCGGGCGCTCCAAGCGGTGGAGGATGCGCCCCTAGTGTTTACCGCTGCCCAGGTGAACCGTCAAGCGGTGGTTAATGCCCTGCGGGAACATCAACCGGAAACCCTTTGGCTCGTCGGTTCCGGGTGGGAGGGGAGCTATTCCCTCGAAGATACGGTATGCGCGGGGGCGATCGCCCTCCCCTTTTATCAAGAATTCGGGGCGGAAATGTTAGGTAATGATGAAGTGTTAGGGGCGATCGCCCTCTATCAACAGTGGCAGGAAGATTTAGTCGGCCTCTTCCGCCAAGCCAGTCACGGCCAGCGTTTACTCCGTCTTGACCTGGATGGAGATCTGGAATATTGCGCCGAGAGCGATCGCCTCGATATCGTCCCCCACCAAACGGAAAAAGGCGTGTTAAAAAGCCTCAAAACCGTAAAATAACCTAAAAAATTAACGATTCCCGTCAGATTGACAAGGGAAATTCGTTAAATTCTATAAGGAAGACTCCGGGGTGAGGATCTGCCGGGAGGATCTCACCTTTACCGGCTACCGCCAGAAAACCCACCCCCACCCCTCCCAGGAGGGGAGTTTTTTCGGAATCCCCTCCTGGGAGGGGTGCCCGTAGGGCGGGGTGGGTTCCCCATCCCAGGCTGATCCCCTTGCCCCTTTGATCCTGCCCCGCAACTCTGGGTCTATGACCTGTAATCTCTATGGCTAACGAAAAAGAAACAATCCCTGGTACATTAATTACCCTCGTCATTGGCATCACTGTCACAGCGGTGAGTATTTGGTACGGTCAAAATAACAATCTCCTACCGGAACAGGTCTCCCAACAGGCTCCCCTCGTCGATGACCTCTTCAATATCATGGTGGTGATTGGCACGGCCTTATTTTTGGTCGTGGAGGGGGCGATCGTCTTCACCTTGATTAAATTTCGCCACCGTCCAGGGGATGAAACCGACAGTCAGCCCGTGACCGGTAATTTTTCCCTGGAAATTTTTTGGACAGCAATCCCCGCCTTTATCGTCATCGGCTTAGGAATCTACAGCGTTCAGGTGTACAACCAAATGGGCGGTTTTGATACCGGCGGCAATATGGCCCACCATGGCCATGCCCCCGTCCAAGTCGCCAGCCTCCCCGGCAGCAATGGCCCCCTCTTAGCCCAAGGCGGCGATATCACCTATGGCTTAGGGGCAAATGCAGAAATGGGCGTTCGGCCGGCGGATCTCACCGTCGATGTAGCCGGGATGCAATACGCCTGGATCTTTACCTATCCCGATAGCGGCATTATCTCCGGCGAACTCCATGTCCCCATTGGTCAGGACGTTAAACTCAACCTGGAAGCTAAAGATGTCCTCCATGCCTTCTGGTTGCCCCAGTTCCGGATTAAACAGGATGTGATCCCCGGTCAACAAACCCAATTGCGCTTTGTGGCGACCAAAACCGGCACTTACCCCATTGTTTGCGCCGAACTTTGTGGCTCCTACCATGGGGGGATGCGATCGCAAATTATCGTCCATAGCCCTGAGGACTATCAAGCTTGGTTGGAAGCCAACACCGTCGCCCAAGCCCCCGGCTCAGAACAAACCCTGGCAACTCTGACCGATAGTGACCGCCTCGCAGCCTTCACCCATGAATTCGGTATGGATCACGTTGGGCCCACCATTGCCGCCCATACTCATCTTTAACACCGCTCTTTTAGCCCCTTTGCACTGTAGATAATTTGGTATGGCACAAGCACAACTTCCCCTCCAATCTCCACCGCCCCAGGAACACACGGGCCACGCCCATCCTGAACAGTGGTCTTGGTATCATTATTTCCTCTATAACACTGACCATAAGGTGATTGGGATTCAATACCTCGTCACCGCCTTTTTCTTCTACCTCGTGGCGGGGGTGATGGCGCTGTTTATGCGGGCTGAACTCGCCACCCCAGATCCGGACTTATTAAGTCCCGACGTTTACAATACGCTGCTCACCAACCACGGCACGTTAATGATCTTTTTCTGGATCGTGCCGGCGGCCATTGGGGGGTTTGGTAACTACCTCGTGCCGTTGATGATTGGGGCTAAGGATATGGCCTTCCCCAATTTGAATGCGATCGCCTTTTGGCTCAACCCGATTTCAGCGGTCTGTTTAGGGATCAGTTTCCTCTACGGTGGAGCGCAAGCCGGTTGGACTTCCTACCCGCCCTTGAGTATTGTCACCAGCCCCAACGGCCAAAGCTTTTGGATTCTCTCCATTGCCTTAATCGGGACTTCCTCGATTTTGGGGGCGTTGAATTTTTTGGTGACGATCTACAAATTGAAAACCCCCGATATGAACTGGGATGAACTGCCCCTGTTCTGTTGGGCAATGGTTGCCACCTCTTTTCTGGCGCTGTTTTCCACCCCAGTGTTGGCCATTGGCTTGATCATGCTGTTGTTTGATATCAACTTCGGCACCGGCTTTTTCCGCCCCGAAATGGGGGGGGATGTGGTGGTCTATCAACACCTGTTTTGGTTCTATTCCCACCCAGCGGTGTACCTGATGATCCTGCCGATTTTCGGCGTGATGTCGGAAATTATTTCCACCCATGCCCGGAAACCGATTTTTGGCTATCGGGCGATCGCCTATTCCAGCCTCGCCATCTGTGTCGTCGGTCTGTTCGTCTGGGTTCACCACATGTTCACCAGCGGCACACCCCCCTGGATGCGGATGTTCTTCACGATCTCGACGCTGATCGTCGCCGTTCCCACGGGGGTGAAAATCTTCGGTTGGGTGGCCACCCTCTGGGGGGGCAAAATCCGCTTCACCAGCCCGATGCTCTTTGCCGTCGGTCTGTTGGCGATGTTCGTCTTTGGCGGTTTAAGTGGCGTGACCCTGGGAGCGGCTCCCTTTGACCTCCATGTTCACGACACCTACTATGTGGTCGCCCACTTCCACTACGTCCTCTTTGGCGGTTCCGTCTTCGGCCTCTACGCCGGAATCTACCACTGGTTCCCGAAAATGACCGGGCGGATGTACAACGAAACCCTGGGGCGGATTCACTTCGTCCTCACCTTCATTGGAACGAATCTCACCTTCCTACCGATGCACAGCCTCGGCATGCAAGGGATGCCCCGCCGCGTTGCCCTCTATGACCCTCAGTTTGAATTCCTCAACAAGGTTTGCACCTATGGGTCGATCCTGTTGGGCATTTCGGTTTTACCCTTTTTGGTGAATATGATCTGGAGTTGGAGCCAAGGCGCACCCGCCGGCCGCAACCCGTGGCGATCGCTCACCCTCGAATGGCAAACCAGTTCCCCCCCGGCCATTGAAAACTTTGACGAAGAGCCGATCGTTTGGGCCGGCCCCTATGATTACGGCATTGATACCCAAAGTTTTGAACCCGATGACCCCACCGTTGCCGAAATTCTGGCAGAAGTCGGTCAAGAAATGAAATAATTCCAAACCCCCCTTTTTAAGGGGGGCAGGGGGGATCCCGATCAACGACGTAACCATCACCGAACCATGACCACCACCCTCGACACCGCTCAAAACGGAGCCTACCCCACCGCCAAAGCCCAAGCAGCTACCGAAAGCCATGGTGAACATGGCGATCATCGTTTGCTGGGCTTAATGACGTTCCTGGCCTCAGAATCCTTAATGTTCTTTGGCATCTTCACCGCCTATCTGATCTACCG
>JAABSU010000249.1 GCA_011390265.1 Spirulina sp. | reverse complement strand
TAAATGTGCAGAAATGTACTATCGCGGCAGAATGTTCGGGTTTGTCCATCTCTACAATGGTCAAGAGGCCGTTTCTACCGGCGTGATCCGGGCGATGCGCCGCGATGAAGATTTTGTTTCCAGTACCTATCGGGATCACGTTCATGCCCTCAGTGCCGGGGTTCCGGCGCGGGAAGTGATGGCGGAACTGTTTGGGAAAGCGACGGGATGCAGTAAAGGCCGGGGCGGCTCGATGCATATGTTTTCCGAGCAACACCGCCTCCTCGGGGGCTATGCCTTCGTCGCGGAAGGGATTCCCGTCGCCACCGGGGCCGCCTTCCAATCGAAATACCGCCGGGAAGCCATGGGCGATGC
>JAABSU010000248.1 GCA_011390265.1 Spirulina sp. | reverse complement strand
ATGCCAACGCCGATCAAGTCACCGCCTGCTTTTTTGGCGATGGGGCCAGTAATAACGGCCAGTTTTTTGAATGTTTGAATATGGCAGCCCTGTGGAAGTTGCCGATCCTCTATGTGGTGGAAAATAATAAATGGGCGATCGGCATGGCCCACGATCGCGCCACCTCCCAGCCGGAAATCTACAAAAAAGCCAGTGTGTTTAACATGGTTGGGGTTGAAGTGGATGGCATGGATGTTTTAGCAGTGCGTAAAGTGGCCCTCGAAGCCGTCGAGCGGGCGCGGGCCGGGGAGGGGCCAACGTTGATCGAAGCCCTCACCTATCGGTTCCGGGGTCACTCCCTCGCCGATCCCGATGAATTGCGGGCCGCCCAAGAGAAGGAGTTTTGGTTCTCCCGTGACCCGATTAAACAGTTGGCCCGGGATTTAGAGGCCCGGGGTTTGGCGACAGCGGCAGAACTAGAGGCGATCGATGCCCAGGTTCAAGCGTCCATTGATGATGCCGTGGAGTTTGCCGAATCCAGCCCTGAACCCGACCCCAGCGAGTTACGCCGCTACATCTTCGCAGAAGATTAAACCTATTAATAGAACAATACCGGTGCCATGGTAGAGCCATGGCACGGGTTACGGTGGCTTTACCCCCTGTTGATCAGGGGAAGCCGATCAGAACAGAAATTTTCATCAATCACTTTTGTTGGGAGTAATCTGTGAGGTTTAAAAATTCTTTTCGATTTAGCGCATTTTTTCCTGTATGGTAATCTCATCAACTTAACAAAAATTCACTTTTCTCTCATTTATCCACAATGCAGATCACAAATCAAATCCACTTCCGGAATTTGAAGGGAGATTTATTTGGCGGTTTAACCGCTGCGGTTGTTGCTCTGCCCATGGCCCTTGCCTTCGGGATTGCCTCCGGAGCCGGAGCCGCTGCTGGCCTGTGGGGAGCCGTCCTCGTCGGTTTCTTTGCCGCCCTCTTTGGCGGAACCCCCAGCCTCATTTCCGAACCCACCGGCCCGATGACCGTAATCGTCACCGCCGTCATCGCAGAGTTGATCGCCAGAGATCCAGACAAAGGTCTGGCCATGGCCTTTACCGTTGTAATGATGGCCGGGATCTTTCAAATCCTCTTTGGCCTATTGCGGTTGGGCAAATACATTACAATGTTGCCCTACAACGTCATCTCCGGTTTTATGACCGGGATTGGTGTGATTCTGATTTTTCTGCAAATTGGCCCTTTTTTGGGTCAACCCACACCGGCCGGGGGCGTGTTAGGTGTCCTGCGTAGCTTTCCTACATTGCTGGAAAATTTAAGCCCGTGGGAAACGGGGCTGGGGATCATAACCCTGGTGATTTTATTTCTCTATCCCCGTGCTTGGAAAAAGTTTGCTCCGCCTCAATTGGTAGCGTTGTTGGTGGGAACGCTGATTGCGCTCTTCTTTTTACAGAATGTTGAGATTCGCACCATTGCCACGATTGGGGAAATTAAACCGGGCTTGCCAAATTTCCAAGTACCCACGTTCACGATGGAAGAGTTGCGGTTGATGTTTGTTAACGCGATTGTGTTAGCAATTATTGGCTGTATTGACTGTTTATTAACCTGCTTAGTATCGGACAGTTTGACCCGAACCGAACACAAATCAAATAAAGAACTGATTGGTCAAGGGGTTGCAAACTTAATCACGGGTTTATGTGGCGGCATTGCCGGTTCTGGGGCAACGACGGCAACGGTGGTGAGTATTCAAGCCGGTGGGCGTACTGCCTTAGCGGGCATCTTTCGCGCCTTAGTGTTACTGATTGTCGTACTTTGGGCGGCACCGTTAACTGCGGGGATTCCCCTCGCTGTTTTAGCTGCCATTGTTCTCAAGGTAGGGATCAACATCATTGACTGGAGTTTCCTCCAACGGGTGCATAAAATTTCCTGGAAAGCGGCGGGAATTGTCTACAGTGTCGTTTTGTTAACGGTGTTTGTAGATTTGATGGTGGCGGTTGGGGTTGGCGTGTTTATCGCCAATATCCTCACCATTGAACGGCTGGATGAACTGCAATCCCACTCGGTCAAAGCTATTACTGATGATGATGATCAGATTATGCTCACTGATTCCGAAAAACAGGTCTTGGATTTAGCCAATGGCCGGGTCTTGCTCTTTCATTTGAGTGGGCCGATGATTTTTGGGGTTGCCAAAGCCATTTCCCGAGAACACAACGCCATTAGTAATTACGATGTGTTGATTATGGATTTGGGAGAAGTGCCGGTGTTGGGTGTGACTTCATCCTTGGCGATTGAGAATGCGATTCAGGAAGCGGTTGATCTGGGTCGGGAAGTGATTGTCGTTGGGGCAGCCGGTAAGGTAAAAAATCGCTTGGAAAAATTGGGGATTGCGGGGTTAATTCCCGGTGATCACTGGATGGGCGATCGCCTCACGGCCTTACAAGCCGGTTTAGCTTTTGTCCGCGAAAAGCAGGGCTATCCCTCGGAACGCTTACCCCAATTGGGGGAAAACCCGACGGTTGAGGTTGATCTGGGTTAAGTGAGTTTCTATTCAAAGCTTGTAGGGTGGGCAATGCCCACCCTACAGATTTTTTTGGGGTGGGCATTGCCCACCCTACGCCCGCACTTTTTTGTGCAGAGGGGCAGATTAGGCGATCGCAAATTTCACCACAAATAAGACGGCTAAGATCCACATCGCCACTTTGGTTTCGTGGAATTTGCCTTGGAAGGCTTTGATAATGGGGTAGGTAATTAATCCCACGGCTAGCCCTTCAGCGATGGAATAGCTCAGGGGCATGATCAGGACAGTGAGGAACGAGGGGATCGATTCAGCGGGATCATCCCAACGAATCCGCCCCAAACTCCCCGCCATTAACACCCCGACAATTACTAAAGCGGGGGCTGTGGCAAAGCCCGGGATTGCTGCCAAGAGGGGGATAAAAAAGATCGAGAGCAGGAATAAACCCGCCGTTGTCACTGCGGTAAACCCACTGCGGCCCCCTTCCGCTACACCGGCCGCCGATTCGATATAGCTGGTGACGGTGGAGGTTCCCAGCACTGCTCCGGCGGTAGTGCCGATCGCATCGGCCATGAAGGCCCGATCCACATTGGGGAATTCCCCCTGTTCGGTAATATAGCCGGCCTTCATGCCCAAGCCCGTCAATGTGCCGACGGTATCAAACAGATCGACAAACAGGAAGACAAAAATCACCGTTAACAGTTGGCCAATATTGACGCTGCCCATTTGACCCAAACCGATGAAGGCTTGGCCAAATAGATCGACGGGCAAGGGGGGGAGGGCAACTAATCCCGTTGGGGGTTGGGCAATGCCCAAAATCCAGCCCAGGATCGCGGTGGCGAGGATGCCCCAGAGTAATGCCCCCTTAATGCGGCGGGCGACAAAGGCAGCGGTGATCAGGATACCGGCGATCGCCATTAAGGTTTTGGGATTGCCTAAATTCCCCAACGTGGTAATCGTCGCTTCATAGGGGACGATCAATCCCGCCCCGCCGGTTTCAGGATTCCCGGAGAGGGCGATATAGGCGATAAACAGACCAATTCCGGCGGCGGTGGCGTGTTTAATACATTCGGGAATGACGTTGACGATTTGGGTGCGCACGTTCGTCAGCGTCAGGATAATAAAGAT
This sequence comes from Spirulina sp., assembly GCA_011390265.1. GTDB lineage: Bacteria > Cyanobacteriota > Cyanobacteriia > Cyanobacteriales > Spirulinaceae > Spirulina. The sequence continues at coordinate 580 of JAABSU010000248.1, read as the reverse complement.
AATCCCCTCAATGAAAATCGCGCCCAAGGCTACCCGCCAATCAATCCCCAAGCCAATCACGACGGAAAAGGCAAAATAGGCGTTTAAGCCCATGCCGGGGGCGAGGGCAAAGGGGAAGTTACCGTAAAGGCCCATCACCAGCGTGGCGATCGCCGCTGATAAGGCCGTGGCAATGGCAATTTCCCCAAAGAGATCGCCATTGGTTTCGAGAAAAATGGCATTGGAGAGGATGACGGGGTTGACGACCAAAATATAGGCCATCGTGAAAAACGTCGTAATCCCGGCGATCGCCTCCGTCCGGGTATTGGTGTTCAGTTCAGCAAATTTAAAAAATTTCGCCCAAGCATTATCCTCAGGCAGCGGATTGGGTATCGGTTCAACCTCTGGATTCATGGCACGATCAAAAAAACACGCCCCCACCCTAAGCGGTTTTGCCTACCGTCGCAGTGTCCCAGATTGCAAATTCCCCCCTTATCCAAAAGATCAAAAATATTACCCCCCTTTTGAAGGGGGGCAGGGGGGATCCTCCCCCAACACCCTCCCCACCAAATCCGCCGGAATCCCCAATATTACCCCCCTT
>JAABSU010000247.1 GCA_011390265.1 Spirulina sp. | reverse complement strand
GTCACCGTCGCCGTGCGCCGCGTCCAAACCCAAGCCCCCGGCCATGAAGGACTAGCAGAGGCGATCGACTGGAGCAAAATTTGGATGCTCCCCAATACCGCCGGTTGTGCCACCGCCGAAGATGCGATCCGCGTTGCCCGTCTCGGTCGCGAAATGGCCAAACTTTTGGGTCAGGAAGACAATAATTTTGTGAAATTAGAAGTCATTCCCGATAGTAAATATTTATTGCCCGATCCCATTGGCACCCTCACCGCCGCCGAGCAATTGGTCAAAGAAGGGTTTGCTGTCCTGCCCTATATTAATGCCGACCCCCTCTTAGCCAAACGGTTAGAGGAAGTCGGCTGTGCCACGGTGATGCCCTTGGGTTCCCCCATTGGTTCCGGGCAGGGGTTGAAAAATCTCGCCAATATTCAAATTATTATTGAGCAATCCCACGTGCCGGTGATTGTCGATGCGGGCATTGGCGCACCCAGTGAAGCAGCGGCAGCCATGGAGTTGGGGGCCGATGGATTATTGATCAATAGTGCGATCGCCCTCGCCCAAAATTCCCCCCAAATGGCCAAAGCCATGGCCCTGGCCGCCGAAGCCGGACGACTAGCCTACCAAGCGGGGCGCATTCCCGTTAAGGCCTACGCCGCCGCCAGTTCTCCCCTCACCGGGATCATTGCCTAGCCGATTAACCCTAGGAGCATTGAATGCGGTTGCTCACCACCCGCCGCATCTCCAGACAGTAGGCTTGGGTATCCATGCCGCCCCTTTCCTCTGGGGTGGGGGGATTAGCCGCGACCTCACTGGCAATACTATTGACGCGATCGCCCGGATTCGGGTGCGTACTGAGGATCGTCATCCCCCGGCCCCCACCTTGGCGGGCCAACTTCGTCATAAAGTCCACCATGCCCTGAGGATGGTAGCCCACCCGGCGCATAATGCTCAGACCCAAAGTATCAGAATCATTTTCATCACTGCGGCTATTGGGAAGATTAAGCGCCACCTCAACCCCCAACTGAACCACCTGGGCTTGGTCTAACCCCGCAGCAGAAAGAATGCCCTGCTGAATCGCTCGCTCCCGCATTTGTTTAATCGCATGGCGTTCGATAATGTGGCCCATTTCATGGCCAATCACACCGGCCAGTTCTGCCTCCGTATCCGCCAGCACCATCAGGCCCGCATTGATATAGACATAACCGCCCATGGTGGCAAAGGCATTGATGTTGGGGTCATTCACCACTTGGAAGGTAAAGTTAATTTCGCGCCGTTCTTCAGGAGCGAGGCGTTGGACCATGCGTTGGCCAATGGCGTTGATGTATTGGGTGGCAAGGTGATCATTCCGAACAACTGGCGTACCGTTGCCCGCCAGTTGTTGTTTAATTTGTTGATCAATTTGGCCACCGAGGGACATTTCCCGAGCGGGGGACATACTGCCCAATTGAATCCCCTGGAGGACTTGAGCGCCGCCGCGAATAATATCCCAAATCGAGATTGCTTGGACAGGTTGGGCCAGCATGATCGTGCAGGTTGTCAGCAGGGCGATCAACCCGTAGGCCCAACGGGGAGGGTGGGTAAAAAATTTGTTCTTCATAGGCTGGGAGAGGAGCAATACCATTCTTGAGTTACATGGTCTTTATTCTGGCCGATCCGACGGGATCCGTCCGGGGTTTGTTGCCAGTTTGCCCATTGGGGGACGATTCTCCGCTGGAGAGGCTACGCCAATGCCCCCATTTTTTGGGTGCATCTCACTTTTGCAAGTGCTTCAGATAACCCACCCCTACCCCTCCTCGGAGGGGATTTTTGAATGTTTCCCCTCCTTGGAGCTCATCTTGTAAGGGTTTTGAACCGCCTCGTCGATTTACTTAGGGTTCAGCCTAAAAAACGCCTAAATTTGGAATTGCCAAACCCTTGCTAGGTCTAGGGTTGGTGAAACGTCTACAAGATGAGCCTTGGAGGGGTGCCCGTAGGGCGGGGTGGGTTCAGGCTGCCTAACTGAGATGCACCCCACTTCGCCCCCATTTATTAAATTTGTCCGATTGAATTCTTTCTGCGGGGAGGAATACCGCTAAAGTAGGTCTTTGACTGAGTTAGACGCAACATTAAATATGCCTATTTCCCAAGCATCCCCCGCCTTGCTCGTTCTCGCTGACGGTACGATCTACCCTGGCTTTTCCTTTGGGGCAACGGGGACAGCCATCGGTGAAGTCGTCTTCAATACCGGCATGACGGGCTACCAAGAGGTACTCACCGATCCCAGCTATCGCGGTCAAATCATCACCTTTACCTATCCAGAACTGGGCAATACCGGGGTTAATGCTGAGGATGAAGAATCAGACTACCCCCAAATTCGCGCCGTCATTGCCCGCAACATTTGCCACCGCCCCAGCAATTGGCGATCGACCCAATCCCTCCCCGATTACCTCAAACAGTACAAAATTCCCGGCATTTACGGTTTAGATACCCGCGCCCTCACCCGGCGGCTCCGCTCCGCAGGGGCGATGAATGGCGGCATTTCCACAGAAATCCTCGATCCTGAAGAACTGCTGCGGCAAGTGCAATCCGCCCCCTCCATGGCAGGGCAAAACCTGGTGAAAGAAGTCACCACGCCCCAGGTTTATGAATGGCAAACCCCCACGGAGCAGGCTTGGGAATTCAGTGCTACGGCGGGCGGCGATCAACCGCCTTTAACCGTGGTCGCCATTGATTTTGGCGTGAAGCGGAATATTCTCAACCGCCTGGCCAGCTATGGCTGTCGCGTCATTGTTGTCCCCGCCAGTACCTCCCCCGAAGAAATCCTCAGCCATAACCCCGATGGCATTTTCCTCTCCAATGGCCCCGGCGATCCCGCCGCCGTCACCGAAGGCATCGCCACGGCCACGGCCCTCCTTGCGGCGAAAAAACCCACCTTTGGGATCTGCATGGGCCACCAGATCCTCGGCCTGTCCCTCGGAGCCGAAACCTTTAAACTCAAGTTTGGCCATCGGGGCTTAAATCAACCCTGTGGCCTGGCCCAACAGGTGGAGATCACCAGCCAAAACCATGGGTTTGCTGTCACGGCGGAGTCATTAGGGGATGATGTGGAAATCACCCACTTGAACCTGAATGATCAAACCGTAGCGGGTCTGCGCCATAAGACCCTGCCGCTGTTCTCGGTGCAATACCACCCGGAAGCTAGCCCTGGCCCTCACGATGCCGACTACCTCTTTAAACAATTTGTGGATTTAATGCGGGAGCATCAGGTGGCGGCCTAGTTGGGTTGTTGAGCAGCCCTGTTATACTGAGGGACTGATCAACTGCCGTTTAGAGTAGGGAGGGTAGAGCCATTCCTGAGCAACTGAATCTCACCGTGAGCCTGCGGGGTACACGGGAAATCAAAGAAAACTGCCAAATTTTTCGCCTGACGGGTTTGTTGGATGCTTTTTCTGAGCCGACATTCCGCCGCGTTTTGGGGGAATGTATTGACGCGGGGCCGAAACACATTGTCCTCGCCCTGTCGCAAATTGATTTTGTCGATAGTTCGGGCTTGGGCGCGTTGGTGCAACTGGTGAAGCAGGCCCAAACCGCTGGGGGGACGCTCCAGATTGTGAGTAATCCCCGTGTTACCCAAACGGTCAAGTTAGTGCGGCTGGAAAAATTCCTGTCGTTGCAGCCTTCCGTTGAGGATGCGATCGCCAATGTTCCCCCGCAATAGGACGCTGTAAAAGCCTGTGGGTGAACACCAAATTCCCAACCCAGAAATGCAACAGTGGGCGCGGCAGCGGTTGAACGATCTTCAACCCCTACCGCGTTCCCTGTGTCAGGTGGAGCAGTTATCTCCCACGGTGCTAGCCTATATTGGCGATGGGGTCTATGAATTGCTGATCCGGATGTATTACCTCCTCCCCCCCCAACGCATTGCCTCCTACCATCGCGATGTGGTGGCTCAGGTGCGGGCAGAGCAACAGGCGGCGCAATTAACCCGGCTTTTGCCCCACTTAACCCCCCCAGAGCAGGATCTCTGCCGTCGCGGTCGCAATGCGGCCAAGCGGCCCCCCGCCCGGTTAGATCCCGCCATTTATCAGCAGGCCAGCAGCCTCGAAACTTTATTGGGGTATCTTTATCTCACCGATCCCCCCCGTTTAAGTGAATTACTCCATTATTTTGAATTTTAACTGCCATGACCGCACGAGATGATTTGGTCTATGGTCGCCATGCGGTGGCGGCGGCCTTGGGGAGCGATCGCCCCCCCACGCGCCTCTGGGTGACGGCAAAAGTCCGCCAAGATAGCCGCATCGGCCCCCTAATTGCCGCAGCAAAGGAGCAGGGCATGGTCATTGATGAAGTGCCGGTGCATCGTCTGAGCCAGATGACCCAAGGGGGCAACCATCAGGGCATTGTCGCCCAAGTGATCCCCTATGAATATTGGGATTTGACCCGCTTAATTGCCCACGCCGCAACGGTGAGTGAGCAGCCGGTGATTATTGTCGCCGACAGTATCAACGATCCCCATAATTTGGGGGCCATGATCCGCACGGCGGAGGCCATGGGGGCGCAGGGGTTGGTGATTCCCTCCCGGCGGGCGGTGGGGATTACGCCGACGGTGTTTAAGGTGGCG
>JAABSU010000026.1 GCA_011390265.1 Spirulina sp. | reverse complement strand
AAACTGAGTTGGCAGGGCTTGTTATTGACCAATGTGAGGAAAATTGCGCCAAAGTTGCCCTGTAAGGGCGTTTGGCGATAGAGTTGCCGCAAAATTTCCTGGGGGTTGCCATCCCGCTTAATTTCAATCACGACCCGCATCCCGTCGCGATCGCTCTCATCGCGAATATCGGCAATGCCCTTAAGCCGCTCCTGATTCACCAAATCCGCCACCTTTTCAATCCAAGCCGCCTTATTGACCTGATAGGGCAACTCGGTAATCACCAAAACTTGCCGATGGCGGCGGCGTTTGTTGCCGCCTTGCAATTCCTCCAGATGGGCCACGCCCCGCAACGGGATACTGCCCCGGCCCGTGTTGTAGGCTTCCTCAATCCCCGCCGTGCCGATAATTTCCCCTCCGGTGGGAAAATCCGGCCCCGGAATCAGTTGCAACAACTTGCGATCGGGCAAATCTGGGTGATCAATCAGGGCAATTAAGCCATCGACAATTTCCCCTAAATTATGGGGCGGCACATTGGTGGCCATGCCGACGGCAATCCCGGTACAGCCATTGAGCAACAAAATCGGCAACTGGGCCGGCAACACCACCGGCTCCTGTTGGGAGTTGTCAAAGTTATTGGCATAGTTAACCGTGGCCTCGCTGATATCGGTGAGCAGGCCATCTTGGGCGATGGCCGCCAAGCGGGTTTCCGTGTAGCGCATTGCCGCTGGGGGGTCATTATCCACAGAGCCAAAATTGCCATGGCCCGCCAAGAGGGGATAACGGGAGGAAAAATCCTGCACCATCCGCACCAGGGCATCGTAAACCGATTGATCGCCGTGGGGATGGTATTTTCCCAACACATCCCCGACGACGCGGGCACATTTACGATAGGGGCGATCGGGGGTCAAGCCCAGTTCGTGCATCGCATAAATGATGCGGCGATGGACGGGTTTTAGCCCGTCGCGCACATCGGGCAGCGCCCGCCCGACGATTACGCTCATGGCGTATTCCAGATAAGACCGTTCCATCTCACTGTGGAGTGCAGTGGGAATGATTTTGCCAGTTTCAAGCAGGTCAAGCTGTTTCGCCATGGGTCTGGATTCCTTATAATCGCTTACAGTGGAGGGTGACGGATTTCCCGCTGAATGGGAAGATGAAGGGGAATATTCGTCTCAATATTTACCTGTGATCCCGTCACTCCCTCCCGATTGACACCTATGACAACCGTTCTGATTGTAGAAGACGACCCGATTAACTTACGGGTCTTTTCCAAAATTCTCACGAAACGTGGTGGTTTGGAAGTTCGCGGCACTGAAGATGTCGAAGAAGTGATGCAAGCAGCCCAGGGGGGAGAGGTAGACATCATCTTAATGGACGTGTCCCTGTCCCACAGTGTTTATCAAGGAAAAGCCGTGGATGGGTTGAAAATTACCCAGATGCTCAAGGCTGACCCCAAGACGGCCCATTTGCCGATCATTTTGGTGACGGCCCACGCCATGGAAGGCGATCGCGAAAGCTTTCTGAAACAAAGTGGGGCCGATGACTATATCTCGAAACCTGTGGTGGATCATCAAGAGTTTGTTCATAAAATTTTGGATTTGCTACCCAAAAAATAGTTCATTTAAACCAGTAGTATAACCACAGAATCAGGCGAAGAGGCAAAAACAGTCATGACATCCTCAGGCGGCGGACGACGAAGACGGCGGCGGATGGCCCAGGCGGCGGCCCAACAGGGTCAAGTCGGTCAAGTCCTCCCCCCCGCCCCCACGCCTCTGCCGCGCCGGGAGCGGTCTGCCTTAGCCTCCCCATCGCCCCAAGCCCCCGCGACAGCAAGAAAAGCTTCGCGCCCACGCCACCTCCATGCGGTTCCCGATCGCCCTTCCCGGCCTCAACCGGCGGTATTCCTCCCTCCTCAACCCCCTCAGGCTCCGGGGGAAGCAGTCGCGCCCCACCAACGCCCCGTCCATCGCTGGGTGATTTATACCAGCCGCTGGGTTATTAGCCTCGTGGGGATTGCTGTCCTTGTGGGTACGGCCATGGTGGGCATTAACCCCAGTTCCCGTCCCCCTGTTTTAGAAAATTCCCCCTTAGGGCAAAGCTTGCCGGCATTGAAGCTGGGCGAGGGCATGGGGGAATTGAGTGATCGCTTGGCGGCGATCGCCACCCCATTTTCCGACCTAGAACCGGCGGTGTTTATCCTCGATCTCGACAGCCATGACTTCGTGAACCTCAACGGCACAGAAACCATCGCTGCCGCCAGCACGATTAAATTACCGCTGTTAATTGCTGCTTTTGAGGAAATTGATGCGGGAGGGTTGACGCTCCAGGAAGGTCTGGTGATGGAGCGAGAATTGATCGCGACTGGCTCAGGCACGATGCAATACGACACCCCTGGCCGTATCTATAGCGTTGGGGAAGTCCTCGAAAAGATGATCATCATCAGCGACAATACCGCCACCAATATGCTAATTCACCGTTTAGGGGGGGCGGAGATGGTGAATCAACGCTTTGCCCGTTGGGGATTAACGACCACAGCGATCGCCAATGATCTCCCGGATTTAGCCGGAACCAATGTCACCACGCCTTTAGATTTAGTCCATCTCTTAGCCCAAATTCATCAGGGGGAAATTGTTTCCTTAGCATCTCGCGATCGCCTCCTCAGTATTTTGCAGCGGGTGGAGCGGCGAGAACTCCTGCCCCAAGGCCTCGATGACCGCGCCGTCATTGCCCATAAAACCGGAGATATTGGCACAATGTTAGGGGATGTGGGCATGGTGGAAACCCCCACGGGCAAACGCTATGCGATCGCCACCCTGATCCGTCGTCCCCACAACGACGATCGCGCCCGCCTTCTGATCCAAAACCTCTCCCGCACCACCTACGATCACTTCCTCAATCCCCAACCATGATTCCCCCCTTACCCCTCACCACCCCCACCCAAACCTGGCATTGGCATCACCTCCCCATCTGCTATCAACAGGTGGGGCAACAGGGGCCGCCAGTGGTGTTGATCCATGGGTTTGGGGCTTCCTGGGGCCATTGGCGGCATAACCTGCCGGTGTTGGGGGCGCAATATCGCTGTTATGCCTTGGATTTATTGGGGTTTGGGGATTCGGCCAAGCCAACCCCCGGCGATCCCTTCCCCTATACCTTTGAGACTTGGGCGGTGCAAATTGCTGATTTTTGCCGGGAGGTGGTGGGGGAGCCGGCGTTTTTGGTGGGGAATTCCATTGGGGCGATCGCTGCCATGCAAACCGCCGTTGATTATCCCGATCAGGTTCAGGGCCTCGCCGCCCTCAATTTTTCCCTGCGTCTCCTCCACGAACGCAAACGAGCCACCCAACCCTGGCATCAACAATTCAGCACGCCCCTCCTGCAAAACTTGCTCAAACAACCCTGGTTCTATTCATTCTTTTTCCAACAAATCGCCCAACCCCGCCCCGTCCGCCAAGCCCTGTTACAGGCCTACCATAATCCCGCCGCCGTCACCGATGAACTGGTGGCGATGCTCCTTAAACCCGCCCGCGATCCCGGCGCAGCAGCAGTCTTTGCCGCTTTCACCACCTATTCCCAGGGGCCGCTTCCGGAGGATTTACTCCCCCAATTGCGTTGTCCAACCCTGGTGATTTGGGGGGAAGCAGATCCTTGGGAACCCGTTGCCCTGGGGCGGGAAGTGGCGAATTTGCCCACCGTTGAGGATTTTATCGCTCTGCCTCAGGTGGGCCATTGCCCCCAGGATGAAGCGCCGGAGTTGGTGAATCCGGTGCTTTTGCAATGGTTGGGCCGCCATGCCCCCGTGATGTCCCCCTAATGCGAATTGTCGCCTACGTTTACGGTGATCCCCGCTTGGAAGCCCCACCAGCGGCGGATCTTTGGGGGGTAGAGGTAGATCAGGTTTATCAAGATTGGGGAAACGAGCAGCGCCCCCAACTGGCCCAACTCTTGGCCACCTGTGCCACAGCGCCGCCCCAATACTTGCTGGTGCGACAGTTGGAGGAGTTGGGGCATACATTGGCCCAAGTCAGTGGCGTGGTGGCGCAGTTGGAGGCGGCCCGAGTGGCGTTAATTGTCACCAGCCAAGCCTACCCGGAGGGGGAAAATGCGCCGTTATTGGGTCTATTGGCGGAAATTCAACAACAGCAGCAGCGGCGCAGACTGCGTTTGGGCCACAGTCGCAACCGCCTTGCGGGTAAGCCGCCACCGGGAAAGGCTCCCTATGGCTACCGGCGGGGGCAGGATCGCTACTTATTGGATCGCAGTACGGCTCCGGTGGTGAAGGATTTTTTTGAGCAGTTTTTGCTCTATGGTTCGTTGCGGGGGGCGGTGCGCTATTTGGAAAAGAAATATGGCAAAAAAATTACGGTAACGACGGGCCGCCGTTGGTTGAGCAATCCGGTTTATCGCGGTGATCTCACTTCAGGCCAAGGGCAAACGATCGCCAATACCCATACGCCCATTTTGACGCGGGATGAAGCGGCGCAAATCGATCGCCTCCTCAAACGTAATCGGGTCTTACCCCCCCGCACCGCCAGTGCGCCGCGATCGCTGGCCGGTTTAGTCCGCTGTCACCATTGCCGCAGCCGCTACCGAGTCACCCGCACCACCCAACGGGGTAAAAAGGGGAATTATCTCTATTTGCGGCCGATCGCTTGTTTGGGGGAAAACAAATGTGGCGGGTTGGCCTATGGGGAGGTGTTGGCGGAGGCGATCGCCTCCGTCTGCCGTGACCTTCCCCAAGCGGTGGCCCAAATGCCAACGGGGGATTTCGGGGCGGAAATTCGGGCAAAAATTGCCACAAATCAGGACATTCTCGCCCAACTGCCTGACCTCGAAGCCAGGGGCATCCTCGATCCTGAAACCGCCCAACTGCGCCGCTACAAACTCCAAACGGAAATCGCCCAAGCCCAAGCCCAACTAGCCCAACTGCCACCGATGAATTTAGGGGCGATCGCCCAAACCGTTTCGATTCCGCAATTTTGGTGGGATCTTTCCGAAGCAGAGCGGCGTTTTTATTTCCGGGAATTTATCCGCGAGATTGAAATTCACCGCCGGGAAGGGGAGCCGTGGTTTTTGAGCCTGGTATTTATTTTTGCCCCCAGCGTTGACAATCCCCCAGTTGCAGATTAGTCGCTGCCGTCTTCCGGTTCTACCAAGGGAGGATCAATCGCTTCGGCGGGTGGATTCGCCTCCTCTGGGGCCACTTCCGCTAACAGTTCTTGGAAATCTGCTAAGGATTTAGCAAAGGCATCGGCGGCCTGTTGACGTTCATTGGCAGGTTGGTTCATAACACAAAGGGGCTTGAGAACCTTACAATCTTCCTTCCAGTCTATAGGAGACTCGCGTGAGAACCCCGGTCATTTATGCCGGGGATGAAACGCAGCCGCAGCTTTTAAGCTGCCCGTCACCTCTTTTGATTAGTTCTACAAAATTGAGATATAATTTGTAGAAGGAGGTGAAACCATTGTTAACCCTAACTTACGAGTACAAAGCAGCGCCCACTGATGAGCAGATTCAGCTAATCGAACACACTTTAACTGTGTGTCGGAAAGTGTGGAATTTTGCCTTGCGTGAGCGTAAAGACTGGCTGAATTCTCGCAGGTGCCAGGTTAACGCTTGTTCAATCATCTCTGAATACATCATTCCTGCTGATGCAGCATACCCTAACTACTACGAGCAAGCAAAATCGCTAACTCTTGCTAAAACAGAACATCCAGAGCTTAAAACTGTGAATGCTCAAGTGCTGCAACAGGTGTTGAGAAAACTGGAAACTGCTTTTGTCGATATGCAACGTAAAGGCATGGGGTTTCCCCGATTCAAAAACCGATATCGGATGCGATCATTCGTGTATCCGCAATTGGGCAAGGGAGAGATTCTCAAAGGCAATCAAATTAAGTTGCCTCAGTTGGGATGGATGGAATATGTCAGGTCTCGCGATATTCCCGATGGTTTCAAAGTGAAACAAGCGCGAATCGTTCGCAAAGCATCGGGATATTTCTTGATGCTGACGCTCGAATGCGATGTCAATGTGCCTGATCCAGTCGCGAGTGGGCATCCACGCGGGATTGATTTAGGGCTTGATAAATTCGCTGCAACGTCTGATGGTGAGTTGATTGAACGTCCTCGGTTCTTAGACACACTGCACCGTAAGCTGAAATTGCTACAGCGCAGGTTGAAAAATAAGCAAAAAGGATCCAACAATCGACACAAGTTAAATCGAAAAATTGCACGATTGCATCAACGCATTGCAGATACTCGCAAGGATTGGCATTTCAAGCTGGCTCACCAGCTTTGTGACGAGGCTGGAATGATTTTTGTGGAAGACATCGACTTCCGTACTTGGGCAAAAGGAATGCTGGGAAAGCATACGCTTGATGCTGGATTCGGGCAATTTGTCTCAATCCTGCAATGGGTTTGCTGGAAGCGGGGTATTTACTTTGCCAAAGTAGACAAAGATTACACGTCGCAAGTGTGTCCGCAATGCGACACGCATACTGGAAAGAAAGATTTGAGTGATAGGCTTCATGCTTGTCACAACTGCGGCTACACGACTCATCGAGATGTTGCAGCCGCACAAGTGATCCGCAATCGCGGCATCAATGCGCTGGGACGCAGCGTAGAAGAAAATGCCTGTGGAGACGGTCTGACGGGGACGGGAAACCGTCTAGTTAAGGGTCAAAGAAGCAGGAAGAAAGGTGGAGAGGTACGGCTTCAGTCTACCTCGTAACATCTTTTGAGAATCCCCGTCGATTTATCGCGGGGAGTACGTCAACGAGGATCAGAATTGATCCCCACCCTTGTTAGGGAAAAGTTGCTCAGGGGTGGAAAGAGGGCGATCGCCACCCGCTAAAATAACATCAGATTTCTGCATCCCCTCCCACCCCTTGCTACCATGGCCCGCCTCAACGATCGCGCTTATCAAATCCTCAAAACTGAAATTAAAAAAGCAGCCAAAGCCAAGGGCGATGCAGGCACCACGATTCTGCGTACCGTGTTGCAACGGTTGGAAAAGATGCGTTTAGAGCGAGGGGATTACGCCACAGAAACCCAAATCCGGGCAAGCATCATTGATCAATTTCCCGAATTTAGCCCTAAGGTGATTCGCCAAGCGGCCCAGGCCAATGGTCAGGTGGGCTGGGGCCAATGGATCAAGTGGGGCATTATGGGGGTGGTTGTCGCAGCTGGGGGCCTGTGGGTGGTGAATCTGCCCTTTCCTCCGATTCGGCGACCCGTGGCCAAGGCCGCGCCGATCCTGCTGCTGCCCAGTTTTTTCACGATGGATCAAAATTACCGGCAGGCGATCGCCCATGTCGAACAGGCGGATCAACTGATCAATCAAGCCACCAGCGGCGCGGATATTGCCCTAGGAGCCGAAAAAGTCAAAGCCGCCCAAAGCAATTTAGACCGTTTGCCGGTGTGGTTTTTGGGCTATGAGCCGGTGGGGTATTGCAACTTTTTTGGCTGTAGCTGGCGGTTTACGGTGGATGAATTCCAAGCGGCCCGGCAACAGGTGGGCCGGATGGAGGCCCAAACTTTTCAGGAAACCAACGCCCTCACAACGTTAGAAACGGCGGATCAAAACGTTGCCGCTGCAAAGGCTCAATACCAACAAGGGGGCGATGATGCCCAGCGTCAGGGGGCGATCGCCCATTGGCAGGTTGCCCTCGATCAACTCAGCCAAATTCCCCCCAATACCTTGGCCGGCGAGCTTGCGGCCCAAAAACTGATCGCCTACGAGCGCGATTTTGCCGAAGTGACGGGGACTGTGGCCAGTACCCAACAAACGAATGAACATATCAGCGTCGCCAAAGCCTTTGGCCAACAGGCGGCCCAAATGGCTCAAAATCCTCCCCATCCCGTCCACAAATGGAGCGAAATTGTTGATCTCTGGGAAGAGGCGATTGAGGAGTTGACCCGCGTTCAAGCGGGGGATAGCGGCTATGTGGAAGCCCAAACCCTCCGGGCCCAATATGTGGCAAATTTGGCCCAGATTAAGACGCGCCATCAATCGGAAATACGGGCGATCGCCGCCTTTGATCAAGCCAATGCTGATATTAGTGACCTCCTCACCAATACCCCCGATGATCCCAACGCACTCAACAAACCCGCCACGGCTAGCAAAATCCAACGGATCATCACCGAACTGGAAAAAATCGAAACCGGGACAACCGCCTACGCTAAAGCCCAAGACCTCTTGGTTTCAGCGCGGGCGAAGTTAGCTCAATTGCAGTAAAAATTAGGGGCAATCCTTGAAGCCTTTGCCCCTACTCCATCGGGATTGAGTCACTACTACAACTCGCCTCCCCATCCACCAACTCTGGTAAATCTGGGGCGGTGGTGGAGTCTTCTTCGGTGGTACAGAGGATCGCTTGAGTCATGGCTTGGGGGCCTTCCCCCGTGAGATAGACTAAACCGGCATAACTTTTGGCATTTTCCACATTTGCTTTGCCCGTGATGCCAATGCGATCGCCCGATGGGGTCATGGTGTAGTTGAAGTTTTCCGTCTCTGGGGGCAAACCCAGGCCTAACACTTCAAAATCATCGGTAAACTCGCCTTTTTCTAGGTGGTAGGCCTGTTGAGCCCGCATCAAGGCACTAACCGAGAGCGCACCTTCGGAAGAAATGGCTTCGGCTGCACTTTTTTCAATTTCAGCCGCCAGATCAATCACTTCCATTCCTTCCGGCACCGTCGTGACATCAGAAACCCGGGTGATCGGGATTTCATAGGCCACGGGTTCAGGAGTCAAGCCTTCTGGGCTGAGAAAGAAAACTTTTTGATCCTCGCTGAGGATGAACTGCACCGTTTCTCCGGTATCAGGGTTGGCAAATTCCCAAGTGCCTTGCCACTGGGTTCCGGCTTGATTACAAGCGGTTATTCCCAGGCTTAAACTGGCAAGGAGCGCGACGGGCGTAATTCGGGTTAGGTTCATAACAATGGTGATAAACGGGTTGCCCCTGGACATCAAGGCACATTTTCCCATCTTAGCGAGGATTGCCGCGATCGCCAGCTAGCACGTTATCCTAAGGGGAGATTCAGCATCAACTATGGACTGGCAAGCAAGCGGCAACAATTGGCTGTTACTCCCGCCCCGGCCGGTGGGGTTGATTCATTTTTTGGGGGGGGCATTTGTGGCGACGGCTCCCCATGTGGTCTATCGCAGTTTGCTCAATGCGTTGGGTGAAGCGGGCTATGGGGTGATTGCCACACCCTTTTCTAATTTAGATAGCCTTGATCATCAGGCGATCGCCCGTGATGTGCTCAATCGCTTTGAAACCTTGAGCGATCGCCTCCAAGCCCGCCGATTACTCCCCCCGGAACCGCTGCCCATCTACGGCCTGGGCCACAGTATGGGTTGCAAGCTCCATTTACTGATTAACAGTGTTTATCCAGTACAACGGGCGGGAAATATTCTGATTTCCTTTAATAATTTCCCCATTGATCGCTCGATTCCCTTTGGCGATCGCCTCGGCTTAAAAACATCCTTTAATCTCGATTTCATCCCCAACCCTGCCGATACCCTAGCGTTAATCGCCAAACAATACCGCACCGAGCACAATTTCCTGATCAAATTTCGCCGCGATGACATTGATCAAACCTACGACCTCGCCCCGATTTTGCGCGATCACTGTGGCATCGCCACCCATTTCCAAATCCTCCCCGGTACGCACCTCACCCCCCTCAACCAGCGCCTCAATTGGCAAGCTGGCAAAAACTTCACCCCCCTTGATGCTGTGGGCCAATGGTTCAAGCAGGAGTTTTCACGGGATCTAGATCGCCTCCAGGGGGAAATTGTCGATTGGCTCAAAAGCAAGTAGTTTGAGGCACAGGATCCCCCCGGCTGCGCCGACCCCCTAAGCCCCTTCGGGGATGCGCCTTCGGCGTAGAACAAGGGGGTTAAATTCGGAAACCCCCCTTAACAAGGGGGTTAAATTTCGGAAACCCCCCTTTTTAAGGGGGGCAGGGGGGATCCCGACTATTGAGCCGGTTGACTTGGCTCCACAGGCCGCTGTTGTAATTGCGGTAAATCCGCCAACGCATTATAAAACCGCTCAGAAATCGCTTGATGAGCCGCTGCGGTGAGATGCACCGTATCGAGAAACGCCGTTGCCGAAAACGCATCAAAGAGATTGTAATAATTCAGCACCGTAACATTATTGGGAAATGCTTTTCCCAACTGATCATTACTGGCACTTAACTGCTGATAACCGGCTATTAACACTTCAGAATAACTAGGATCCAATTCCTGAACAATCGTTGATTCTTCTGAAGTCCGTTTCTCGGGAGTAATCCCGGTAATTTCCGGTTGCAACGCCACGATTAAGGGAATCCTCGCCCCCGCTGCAATCCGAATCATTTGCAACGTATGCTGACGATATCGTTCAACGCGGCGGCTCATTTCCTCCGAATTGCTCCCATCTGGCAAATACGCTTCAAACGTCTTCCCGTCATCTCGCACCGGCAAACTCCGCTCGGCGAGGTCGGGATAGTCTTTGAAGACATAATATTGCAAGACCTTCGCCGTCATCGTGTTTTGAATCATCCTTTGGACAGGATGACTGACTAAAATCCAAAAATATTGGAAGGGCCGTTGCAGTAGATCAGACTTGACCGGAATACCCGCACTCTCCTGGCTAGAATCGAGCATTAAATCCTCGTAACCATTGAGCACCACAACCACATCAGGGTTATAGGGAAGAATGCGCAGGGCCAATTGAGCCAACTGATTTCCCGATGCGTAGCCGGGTACGGCGGCGTTGATAATCCGATAATCACCTGGCCGAATCCGGGGCGGCAGTTGAGCAATGCGTTGCCGTTGCTCGGCGGTGGGGGGGAGGACGGTGGGCTGATATTTTTCTGGCGATCGCTGCTGTTGCTCTAAACGCTCCTGAAATCGCGCACCGAGTCGCTCGGTGAGGATTGAGGATTGATCATTTACGCCCTGACCAAAGGCGGTGGAGCCGCCAATGACGAAAATGCGGATTTCGCCTTCAGGCTTTGCCAGGGGCACAGGCTCCGGATCCCGGAAGCCCTGGGCGTTGATCGTCCAAATATCACTGGTTTGCTCCGGCATCAGTTCATACCCAACGGCGACGCTAGATCGTGCCTCTAGCTTCCCCGGTTGAGGAATACCGGTGAGGGAATTGCCCTCTGGGGAGAGAAAAGCCAGTTTATATTGATTCGCTTCGGCGTTATCGCCAGTGGCGTTGACAATGCGATCGCGCTGACCGGTCAACAAAACCAAAACATTCATCCCCAGTTCAAGTCCTGCCAATCCCAAAATGAGCCACAAGAGCGAAGGCCAAAAGCGCAACGACTTCTTGCGCTGACGAAAGGAGTAGGGATTGCGATAGCTTCGGAACATGGATGAATCTATCCTCACAAGCAAGGGGAATCTCGGAGAATACGTTAACACAAAACCACGACTAGACCTATGATGGGGGACAGGCATTGTAGGAATTTCTACTCATGGCCCATGCTGGTTTGCCCCCTGTTTCGCTTGTTTTTGCCCTTATTCCAGATTTTAACGATGGCTTACCGACTCTTATTTGTCTGTTTGGGGAATATTTGCCGCTCTCCTTCGGCGGAGAATATCATGAAGCACTTGGTCGAGCAGGCAGGTCTGACGGGCCAAATTGAATGCGATTCTGCCGGAACCTCCAGCTATCACATCGGTTCTCCCCCAGATCACCGCATGGAGGTGGCAGCCTCTCAGCAGGGAATTAAGATGGCGGGAGCCGCTCGCCAGTTTAATACGGAAGATTTTGAAGCGTTTGATCTGATCCTTGCCATGGATCGGGATAACTACCGCAATATCCTTGCCCTCGATCGCACCGGCAAATATCACGAAAAAGTGAAGCTGATGTGCGACTATGCCCAAGCCCATGGCGATCGCGAAGTCCCCGACCCCTACTATGGCGGCCCCGATGGTTTCGATTACGTGATTAATCTGCTCATGGATGCTTGCCAGGGATTACTCAAAGAAGTGAAAGCAAAACTGTAGGAGAATCCCCCCTGCCCCCCTTAAAAAGGGGGTTTCAAGAGTACCACAGTATCCCATCTGTCCCCCTAAGCCCCTGCGGGGATGCGCCTTCGGCGTAGGAAAAGGGAGGATCAAAAACCCCCTTTTTAAGGGGGTCGGCGTAGCCGGGGGGATCGTCAGCATCAAAACGAAGGGAAGATCCCCTAAGTTCAACAGTTCTAGCGAATCGGGTCGTGGATCGTCACCAATTTCGTACCATCAGGAAACGTCGCTTCCACCTGCACCTCTGGGATCATCTCTGCAATCCCCGGCATCACATCCCCACGGGTGAGCAACGTTGTGCCATAGTCCATCAACTCCGCCACCGTGCGCCCCTCCCGCGCCCCTTCGAGGATGGCCGCTGAGAGATAGGCCACCGCCTCTGGGTGGTTGAGCTTCAAACCCTTATTTTTACGGCGTTCCGCCACCAGCGCCGCCGTAAAAATCAACAACTTATCTTTTTCTTGGGGACTGAGTTGCATGGGGGCCTCTCCACAAAGGAACTGAACTGCTTCGATCAAAGATTAGCATTGGAGGATTCTCGCGGCGTTTGCACCAACGGCAAAGCCGAGGGGGATTGTCCTAATCTTCGCGGCGGGTCAAGATTTCCACACCGGTTTGGGTAATGGCGATCGTATGTTCAAACTGGGCGGAAAGTTTGCGATCCTTCGTCAGGGCCGTCCAACCATCGGCCAAGACCTCCGCCTCCCAACTGCCCTCATTGATCATCGGCTCAATGGTAAACACCATCCCCGGTCTGAGCTTTTTGCCCTTGCCGCGCACGCCGTAGTGGGGAATCTGGGGGGGAGTGTGAAACACACGGTTGACACCATGGCCGACGAAATCCCGCACCACGGAAAAGCCTTCCGCTTCGGCATATTCCTGAATTGCTGCCCCAATATCCCCCACCCGGCCGCCGGATTTCACCGCTGCAATCCCCCGATGTAAACATTCTTCGGTCACTTCCACTAACTTTTTGGCCACGGGGGAGGGTGTGCCCACGAAGAAAGTGCGGGAGGTGTCCCCATGGTAGCCATCGACAATGGGGGTGACATCAATGTTGATAATGTCGCCGTCCTTAAGGATTTCTTTGGCGCTGGGGATGCCGTGGCAAATCACATTGTTAATGCTGGTGCAAATGGATTTGGGAAAGGCCATCACTGCGCCGGGATATCCCAAGGGCGCACTTTTTGCCCCGTGGGCCTGAGTCCACCGCTCCGCCTCATCATTGAGGTCGAGGGTGCTTACCCCTGGTTTAACCAGGGGGGTGAGGTGATCTAGGAGTTGGGCGGCGAGCTTGCCAGCTTGCCGCATTTTGTCGATTTCCCGGCGTGAGAGCAAAACGATGCGATCGCTTCCCATAGATTCTGAGGCTTACTGCTGAACTGCTACAAAGGATGATGTTCTCATCTTCGCAGATATCGGCAGGGATGGGGCCGTGAGCTTGTCTTCAATGG
Source organism: Spirulina sp. (assembly GCA_011390265.1). Classification (GTDB taxonomy): domain Bacteria; phylum Cyanobacteriota; class Cyanobacteriia; order Cyanobacteriales; family Spirulinaceae; genus Spirulina. The sequence continues at coordinate 12,600 of JAABSU010000026.1, read as the reverse complement.
TGGATATCGAGATGCAAAATATATTGTCCGAGGGGCATTTGCCCTGACCAGAGTTCATAGTCGATCTGGAGGCGATCGGGCAGGGGATAGCCGGAGACCACCAACTGCCGGGTAAAGTTACGCAGGGCAATGACCGGCTGAGGCCCCTGGTTCTGGGCATCGAGCCAATAGCGGGATGTGCCATAGACTCCATTGGCCCAATGGTGACGATAGCCCAACTGCCCCCGGCCTTGGAGGGTGAGCAAAACCCGCTGGGAGGAAAATTCTAACCACAGCATTCCCGCTGGGGGATGCAGCGCCCAAGGGGAGGCGGTGGAGGTGTCGGGGGTGGGAAAGCTGGGATGTTTGAGGCGCAGATGGAAGCGATCGCGATCTTGCTGGCAGAGGGTGGCATAGGTATCCACGGCTGACCAAAGGGGCAAGTCTTTCGCCACGAGGGAGAGGGAGACGGGACAGCGATGATGGGTAAGCATAGGGGGGGTCGGGATAGCAATTTTCATAATCTGGCCATTTCCCACCATATCCTGATTCCCTAGGCTCTTGGGGGATTCACAACAACGCCGTTACAGGTTGTTGTGGAAATTAACACAAAAATCTTGCGTTTTAAAAAACCTACTGCTACAATAAACAACTGTGGCTACAAAGCAATCCTCAGTAGCTCAGTGGTAGAGCGGTCGACTGTTAATCGATTGGTCGTAGGTTCGAATCCTACCTGGGGAGTTTATCAACCAAACATTTTAACCCTCTACGTTTGATCCGGAATGGGTCTGTAGGGGCGAAGGATTTTTCGCCCCCACCTGGGTTTAATCTTTAAGACTCAATGCTGACCTTTGCCCCATCCTTGAGATAGGGCGCACCCTCGAGGACGATGCGATCGCCCGGATTTAACCCTTCTACAATTTCGACGCGATCGCCCCCCAACAATTCCCCCACCACCACCGTTTGCCGCCGCACCCGGTTATCCCCCTCAAGGACAAACACCACTGCCTGCGCCTCTGTCTGCGGTAAAAGGGCCGCTGTGGGGATGGTGATGCCTTGGGTATTGCGGGTAATAATTTCCCCCTGAAGGAACATCCCCGGCTTTAACATCCCGTTAGCGGGAAGGATCACATTCACCGTCGCCTGACGAGATTGGTCATTCACCACCGGGTTAATCGTCCGCACTTGGCCGTTAAAGGTGAGATCAGGATTATTTTCAGCGGTGATGCGCACCACCTGCCCCGGCCGCACTTGGGGTAACTGGGTTTCAGGAATCATTAATTCCAATTCCAACTGCCCCCCCTGAATGATGGTGAACAGGGGTTCTGAGGGGTTGCTCATCGCTCCAATTCGGGCGGTGCGGGTGGCGATCGTGCCGCTGGCGGGGGCAATCACTTGAGTTTGTTGGAGTTGGGCGGTGATGAATTGCACTTGCCCTTGGGCCTGTTGAAGTTGGGCTTCTGCTTGGGTGATCACCTCGGGCCGGGGGCCTTGGCGCAGTTGCGTCAGTTGGGATTGGGCTTCTGCCAATCGGGCTTTGGCCTGTTGGAGGTTTGCCTCCTCAATCCGGGCTTGATTGAGGATTTCATCAAGGCGATCGCGGGCGATCGCCCCCTCCGCCTCCAGGGTTTGATTGCGCTGTACCCGTTTTTGGACTAACTCCAAATCCGATTGGGCCTGAGTGACCCCAGCGGTGGCGATCCTAACCCCTTCCTGGGCGCGGTTTAATTCTTCGAGCCGGCTCCCGGAGCGCAACTCCGCCACCCGTGCCTCGGCTTGGGCCACGCTGCCCTGAGCCTGGACGAGTTGCGCTTGGAGTAAGCTGCTATTGAGCCGCGCCAAAACCTGGCCGCCCCGAACAGACTGCCCTTCATCCACGAGGATGGTTTGAATTTGTAGCCCTGTGGCTTGGGCGGTGACGGGTAAGAGTTCCGTGGCGATCACGGTTCCGGTGGCTTTGAAACCCTCTTGAATGGTTGTCAATTCAGTGGCCACCAGGGTGACGGCGATCGCCTCCCCCGTTTGAGCAATGGCGGGACTATCCTCTGAACGAGAAGGGGATTGATCCGCCGGGGCCAGTAATTTAAAGCTGACCCCTGCGATTAACAGGCCAAACCCCACACCGATCCAAAGACGGCGTTTTCCAAACAGCCCTAACCGGGAAGCGGGTTGAATCATGACAGAACTAGGGGAGGCTCCCCTTTTATGAGCAACATCTCTGTTAAGAATCTTAACATTTTTTAACCCTAGGCATTATGACAACCTTTGAAGTTCTGCTAACACCGCCTCCAAACCGGGGCGATCGGCCACCCCCACAAAACCGCCATAGTGACAAACCCCTTGAGCATCCACCACAAACACATGGAGCACCCCCCAGGGATTCCGCCAGGTTTTCACCGTAGTTCCATCGGAAAAATCACAAACGGGGGCAGCTTTGGCGGCATCACGGGGATGGGCATCGGTCATGCCGGGAACTTGGCGGAGGCGATCGCAGATATCCCCGATCAAGCCCGGTTCCGAGGGGGGAGCAATCGCCGGATTCGCCCAAAATTGCCGAATCACCGGAATTAACGCCGGGTGATTTTTCAAGGCCGGATGACTGTAGGGCAGGGTGACGAATTGGGCAAAATCACAGCCCGTCGTCTGCACCAACACCGTGCCATCACTGCCTCCATCAATATCTCCAGCGATGACCAATGTGGGGATCTGCGCTGCAATTCGGGCCGCCAAATCCCGACGGTTCCGCCCCAAGTCCCGGGCAATGCCCACCCCCCAACCCAAGGGATCGAGAATTCGCCCCAAATCCGCGCCCCCCACAGGGGAGGCAATTAACACCAAAGAATGCACCCTTGGCCACCAATCCCGATGACGGTCTAATAACTCCAACCAAATCAGCCCCCCCATGGAATGGCCGACAATTCGCCAGGGTGCATCGGGGTATTGGGCCAGGGCGGCGATCGCCCCCCGCTCCACCGTCTCAATCAATGGCTCCATCCGCCACCACGTCCGCCACCACCCCAAATCGGGAGCCACCACCACCCCATCGGGGGCTAACTGCGCCCCTAAACCGGCTATGAACTTGGCATGATCTGCCCAACCATGTTGCATAAATAATAAAAAATCAGTCTTGGTTTGCTGGCTCACGGGGTTACTCATTCATGGTTTTGTAGGTGGCCACCGCTGAGGGCGAAATGCGGTTGAGATAGCGGAAAATCCAATATTTTAAAACCGTATCGAGGATCACGGGAAATGTCGCAATAAACAGAAAGTTAAAATCGCGGCTTTCCGGTAAACCAAAATGGCGAGAAACCCCCTCTAAAATCACCTCCCAACCGTGGGGAGAGTGGAACCCCACAAACATATCGGTAAAAAGGATAATCAAAAAAGCTTTAGCCGAATCACTCAACCCATAGACAAGTTCATCAATAAAATCCTTGAGAATTTGAATTTCCCGACGGCTGATCACAATTACCCAACCAAAGGCAACCAGTGAACAAAGATCCGCGAAGACATTAGAAACTGAACTTGCCCCGACCTGACGATAGCTTTTTGCTAATTCATCGGCCTTTTTTTTCAGCTTTGTTTCCACTTCCGGCTCTGAAAGATCTGGCCCTAAACCGAGCATTGCGGTGAATCTCAGGGTTTTTTCATAATGCTCCAGTTCCATAAATGCTTCTTCCTGGAGGTCTTGGTTGAGAAAGACAATTTGACTTTCGGTGGTGAAAAATTGCTGTTCAATGAGGGGTTCAATGATGAAGGTTTTTGTCAGTTGGTGGGTAAGAAGGGGAACGATGATCAGCAGGAGCAGGAATTTAACGGCGATCGCCGTGCGATCGCGGGCTTGGCGAAACTTTTTCACCATTTCCCCTTCTGAGCCGACGGACTGGGGATCTAGTTCCCGTTTGACGCGGCTGAAGGTGTTGAGGATTGAGCGGGGAACGGCTCCGGTTTTGGCGGCAGCACTGGCGAGTTTATCCTTCGGCAGTGCTTGGGGAGAGCGGTTTTTTTGCGGTTGTTGGGGGACGGCGGCGGTATTTTTGGGATCAACGGGAATCAGGGAGAGGGCTTTTTTCTGCTCCGATGGGGGGGCGGGTTGGTAATGCTTGAGGATCTCATCGATAAAATTGAGCTTATCAATGACGATCCCCGCCTGTTCCTTGCCTGCTTCTCCCGACCCCACCACCCGACCGGTGGCCCGAAACTCCGATAATCGCAGGTTAATCCTGCGGATCTGGTTTTTGACCTCGGACTGAAAATAGGTTAAAACGCGATCGCAATAGTCTGGCCCCGCCGCCGCGCTGACGGGTTCCCCCTGAAAATGTTCGTCTTCGATCGCTTTAATCCGCAACGCCCCTTGATAGGCTTCATCTAAGGCCCGGTCGGGGGTTTCCAGATACCACCGTCTTAAATCCCGGAACAGGTTACGGATCTTCATAGCAAAAAGGCGTGAAGGGTTGGGGATCGTTAGATTATGCTTTATCCCCAAAGCTAAGGCATATCGTAGCAAATTCTCTCACTGGAAACGGAATTGCGATCGCCCATCCACCAGAATTTTCGCGCCGCTAGGCACAGATCGACAATCCCTTCAGTACAATCAAGCCACGATCAAAGGTTAGCAGTATGGCCGAATCGCAACAAAACACAGACTTCACCTCCACCCTGCTCACCCCGACGGGGATGGATTGCCCCAGGGCGTTAATCGATCTCGCCCATTGTCAGGGCATCGAAGATCCGGCAGAGATCGCCTCCGCCTATCAACGGCTCTGGTTTCCCCTGGCCCAAGCCCTCCATGACGAAGGGCAACGCCTCGGCCGGCCGGTGGTTTTAGGCATTTTAGGGGGGCAAGGGACGGGGAAAACCACCCTCGGGGTGATGGTGAGCGCGATTTTAAGGGGCCTGGGCGATCGCCCCCTCAGCTTTTCCCTGGATGACCTGTATTTGCCCTATGCCCAGCGGCGATCCCTGCAATCCCAGGAACCACGCCTCAAATGGCGGGGGCCGCCGGGAACCCACAATATTGACCAAGGGATCACAGTCTTGGATCATCTCCAGGCGGGCCGGCCGGTGTGGGTTCCCCGGTTTGATAAATCCGCTTGGGGGGGAGCCGGGGATCAGGGCAAGCCAGAACGAGTAGAGGGGGCGGATGTGGTGATCTTTGAAGGGTGGTTTGTGGGGGTGCGGCCGGTGGATCCGAAAGTGTTTGAGGCTGCACCGGAACCGATTGGGAGCGAAGGCGATCGCGCCTTTGCCCGCGCCATGAACGTCAAACTGAGGGATTATCTGCCCCTCTGGGAACATCTGGATCGGCTGATCATCCTCAAAGCCATAGACTATCGCCTCAGCTACACCTGGCGACAAGCTGCCGAACGCCGCATCAGAGCCCAGGGGAAAGCGGGCATGAGTGATTCCGAAATTGAGCAGTTTGTTACCTATTTTTGGCAAGCCCTCCATCCCGAACTCCTGATCACCCCCCTACTCGACAATGCCACCGTCACCGATGCCGTGATCGAAATAGATGCGGATCACCGCATTAGCCGCATTTTCGCCCCAGAAACCCTCAGGAGATCTTGATCTGGCTGAGGATCTTCAGGAAAGAAGATGGCACAATGGACGCAAATTTTCCGATGGAGCGAGGCTATGATAGTTCGTCTGTCCCACCCCGAAGCATTCCTACAACAACTGAAGCTACGCAATGCAATTTTATTGGGATACTTAATCCTAATTTTTATGTCTGGGCTAACCGCTTTTGTCGTTTATTTTCAAGGTGTTCAGCAGGTGGAGCGGCAATCACAGCAGGTGGCGTTATTGCATGACCATATTGATGAGGTTAAAAATTTAGCCTTTAGTATTGCTGCGATGGAAAAGGCAGCACGGGGTTATTTAATTGGCCAAAAAAGTGAAGAACTGACCACCTATGAAGCCTGGGATAGCCGTTTTTATCAACAATCGGAAACAATTCGGGCTTTGATTGCAGACCCTCAACAACGGGAGACGTTGAATGAAATTATTGATGTGGGCGATCGCATGAATGAACTGTATCGCCGTCTCATTTCCTATGTCCAACTCGGTAGAGCCGGTAAGTCGGCGACCGTTTGGCAACAGGGAGAGGTGCAAAGCATTACCGATAATCTCAGCGAACTGGTGGCAACCTTTGAAGCCCATGAGCAGGCAGAATTGGCACAGGAGGAAGCCAAGCAAGCTGCTGCCCTGCAATTTCTCACCCTATTAGTTTTTGGGATTGCCCTCCTGTCGGGGGCGATCGCCCTCATCGCTGGCTCCGCGATCGCCAATGCCATTAGCCACCACCTCACCCAAGAAACGCGGGCGATCGCCCAATCCTCCGCCGAAATTGCCACCACCAGCGAAGCACAGGATCGCAACAGTTCCCAGCAGGCGGCAGCAGTCAGTGAAGCCACGATTACCCTCGATGAACTGAATTCCTCCTTTCGCCATGCCGAAGCCCAAGCCACCCATTCCGCCCAGGATGCCAGCCAAGCCCTAGAACTCTCCCAACAGGGGGTCGCCGCAGTGCAACGCGCCCTTGATCGCATGGCCCTCCTTCACGAAAATGTCACCGCGATCCAAGCCCAAAGTGAACGGCTCCGGGATAAATCAGCGGCCATTGAAACCATTGCCCAAGTGGTGGGGGAATTAGCGGCCCAAACCAATCTCCTCGCCCTCAATGCCGCCGTTGAAGCCGTGCATGCCGGGGAACAGGGGAAAGGTTTTGCGATCGTGGCGCGGGAAATTCGCCGCCTCGCCGATGAAAGCCAAGCTTCAGTCGTGCAAATTAATCAACTGGTGAGGGAGATTCGCCGGGAAATTGCCGCTACGGCCCAGGCCACCACGGTGGGCACGAAAACTGTCAGTGAAGGGGTCGCCATTAGTCAAGAAATGGCCGAAGCCTTTCGAGGCGTGGCCACAGCGGTGCAGAATGTCGTCAGCAATAATCAGCAACTCTCCCTCAATGCCAAACAGCAGGTCACTGCCATGCAACAAATGCTTACCGCCATGAATGAGATTAACCAAGCTGCCCAGAGTAATGCGGCCGGGGTGAGTCAAGTCCGGGGCGGGGTGGAGCAACTGAATGCGGCTTTAGAAAATTTGACCGCATTGGTGTAACGGTTAATTCCTCACGATTTTCCGCCCCTGGTTAGAGCCAAATTCATAAACCCTCAAACGGAATCCTTAACCATGACCACGCTTTCCCCTGCTGCTCAATTCTGCCGAGAGTGCGGTGCCACCCATTTCACCCGGGATCATGCCGACCTGTGGGCGGAGTTATCCCCTAATCCGGCGGATTGGCTGGCTCGTCAACGGAGTCAACCCTCCCCCCTGGCCAGAGTTCAACCCCAGCTACCGCTTGCCTTACCTCCAGAACTGCAAAATCTGATCCAGCAAATGGGCGGGTTAGAGGCGGTGTTGGCTGCTACGTTTGGGGGGGGAATGGCCGGAGGCGATCGCCCCAGTCGGCGCAAATTTTTACAGCGGATGTTGATCGGGGCGCTGCTGATGGGAACAGCAAATTGTGGCCGCCAAGAGGGTGAGGAATTGGGGACAGGGGCAGAATTTGCCCGCTTGGAAAAAACCCATTTAAAAATTGCCTATCTTCCCATTGCCTGCGCCACACCGATTATCATGGCGGAACCCTTGGGGTTTTATCAAAAATACGGCCTGACGGTGGAATTGGTGAAGATGAATGGTTGGGCTCAAGTGCGCGATGCCGCCATAGCTGGGGAACTGGATGCTTACCACATGCTCTCCCCCATGCCCTTAGCAATGTCCTTGGGATTAAACTCCACCGCCACGGCGATTAAACTCGCCAGCATTGAAAATATTAATGGCAGCGCGATTACGATCGCCCTCCGCCACCGCGATCGCATGCAACAGGCGGGGGATTTACGCGGCTTCCGCATTGCCGTCCCCTATATCTATTCGATGCACAATCTCCTCCTGCGCTACCACCTGGCCAATGGGGGCGTACATCCCGATCGCGATGCGGAAGTGATTGTCCTCCCGCCGCCGGAAATGTTGAGCAACCTCCAAGCGGGAAATATCGATGCGATGGTGGCCCCGGAACCCTTTAATCAAATGGCCGTGGAGCAGGGGGTGGGGTTTATCCATCGCTTAACGCGCCAGATCTGGCCGGGGCATCCCTGCTGTGCCTTTGCCACCTCCCAAGCCTGGATTCGTGAACATCCCAGCACGTTTCGGGCGGTGAATAAGGCGATTATCGACAGCACCAACCACGCCAGCCAAGCCAGTAATCGCCGCGCTGCGGCCCAAGCCGTCGCCCCCCCGGCCTATCTCAATGTGCCCTTAGGTGCTTTGGAAAGCGTATTTACGGGGGAGTTTGAGGATGGTTTAGGGAATCGCCAAAATATTCCCGATCGCATCGATTTTGACCCCTACCCCTGGAAAAGTTTTGCCTATTGGATCACGACCCAGTTTCAACGGTGGGGATTTTTACCGCCGGGGGATTGGCAACATGAGGCGATCGCCGATGATGTGTTTATGACGGGATTAGCCCGCCAATTGAGTAAGGAGTTAGGGCAAGATCCCCCTAGCTTGATTCTCCGTTATGAAAATCTGGCCTATGACCGCTTTGATCCCAGCGACCCGGAGCAATACCTGCAAGGGCAAATCGACACCCTAGAGTTTTAACCCCCCGCCAGCAACCACTTAGGGGAGGTGAGCAAAAATAGCTCGCCATTGCCGACGGGGTTGCCGTTGGGGTTGAGCTTAATGCCGATGATGCCCGCTTTTTTGAGGATGAGGCGATCGCCGTTAGCGCCCTGATCACCCCAAACCAACTGCTCCGCCCATTGCCCTAAATCCGGTTGATGACCGACAAGGGCGATCGCATTATAGGTTTGCAACTGATACCAATTCACCCAAAGGTGAATATCCCCCCCCGGCGCAAGGGGCGTAAACAATTCATAACGGGCGGCGAGACCCATGCCTTGCAAAATGGCCGCCGTCTGTTCAGCCCGCACCAAAGGACTGGCAAGGAGAGCATCAAACCGTACCCCCAAATCTGCCAACCGTTGGGCCACCCGCTTCGTTTTTTTGCGTCCCCCTTCCGTGAGGGGCCGCTCGGCATCGGTGGTTTGGGCATTGCGATCGGCGGCAATGCCATGGCGAATCAGGTAAATTTGCATCTAGATCGATTCCACAGGCAGGGTTAACGGCTCCACTTCGGCGTTAAACCATTGATCCCCTTCCCGATCCATCACCACCAAAATCGATTGGGCTTGGAACCGTTGTAAACGCAGGAAAAAAGTCGAAACCACAAGGATGGGAATAAAGGTGCGAATCCCGCTGCGAAACACAGGAGCTTGGGGATTGGGCAGTTCTAACCGTGGACGGGCAACAGCTGTAGCCACAACCATTGGTGCTGGAGATGGGTCTAGGCTTTCTGGTGCGATCGCTGCCGCAGCCATGGGCAGATCGCCGCCGTCTTCCCCACTGACCATGGGCATCACCACCGGTTCCGGGACAGCCACAGAGGTTAGCGTTACCGATTCATAGGGCCAAAAACCGGTTAAATCGAGAGAGACAAAACATTTCCAGCGGGCGATCGCCTTTTCATCCATTGCCCCCAACTCCCCCACCTGAGCCAGATAGCGCCACCGTTCAATCCCCTGAATCCGGATTTGCAACGGGGAATGGGCCCGGCCCTCCGCCACAGTCGTTAAAGCAGCGGGCAATTCATTTTCTGACTCCGCCAATTCTGGATTGGCCAAGGTCATATACCACTCGGGCAACTTGCGGCAGATAATGCGTTCAAAATCTCCCGTGAAGTGAGGCGCGGGATGGCCCCGTTTTTGCCAAAGCGTGAGGATGTGCTCCACGGAAATTGCCTTGTAGCGACCTTGGTAAAGCGCCTCAATAATCGCCGCCCGAATCCAATCCGCTGCGTAAAGATCCAACCAATGGCCCATGCGCTCCGCCGTCGTATGGGGTTTAGTATCAAACCCATAATGACTCAGGAGCATGATCGCCTGGGCGATGATTGTACGTCTGGCGGAACCGGAGGTGGTCATGGTCATGGGAAAGGGTTGCAGGCGAGCAATCGGGGAAAGCAATTCTCTCCCCTATGTTATACGGTATTTTCGGCTTTCCCGATGGAATCACGGAAAATTTTGAGGCTGATCTAAAAACCTCAGCCCAAATCCTGGAGGCTGAGGTTGTTGATTAGTGAAAACATTCGCTAGAATAACGGGAAAGAATTAAGCTGCTTGGCGGTTGACGGTTTTGGCGGATGCCGTCCCAATTGCCGTTCTAGTTAACGTTGAGGAGGCCATGGCGCACACCGTAGAAGACTCGCTGAATCAGCGTGCGGTCTTGGGCATCTAGAATATGACCCTCTTCCTGGAGGATTAATTGCATTCTGTGGTGGTCGTAACGGGAGAGGGTGCGGCTGGTGAGGGCGCGTAAGGTCAGTTCGCGGATGCTGGTGCTCATGGTGTTGACTCCTTAAAATGGCGTTTGTGAATAAGGGGTTTATAATCTTTTGTTTTCTTAACATTAAGTATGACCGATCCCGGTAACCCTCAGGGTGATCCAGGGAATTCATCACGGGTGATCTTTACAAAAAATCACGGTGATTTCTACCTCAATTCCGGCGTGACGGCTATCACGCCCTAGTCCTGATCAAAAATCACGGATAATGGGAGGAGCAACCTGCCCAAGCTGCCCGCATGAGCTACTGCCTGAATCCCCAATGTGATCAGCCCCAAAACCCCGACAATGCCAATTTTTGCCAACGCTGTGGCCAGCCCCTCCGTCTTAACCAACGGTATCGGAGCTTGAAGCTTTTGGGCCAAGGGGGGTTTGGGCGCACGTTTTTGTCCCAAGATGAACAACGACCGGGCCAGCCCCGCTGTGTGATTAAACAGTTTCACCCCATGGGGCAACCCAATGCGGGTAAGGCGATCGCCCTCTTCCAGCAGGAAGCCATCCGCCTTCAGGATCTCGGCCATCATGATCAAATTCCCAGCCTCTACGCCCATTGTGAGGAAGGCGGGAAACATTACATTGTCCAGCAATACATTGATGGCCAGAACCTCACCCAGGAGTTGCAGACCCAAGGGGTGTTTAATGAGGCAAAAATTCGCAGCTTATTGTTGGATCTGTTGCCGGTTTTGGAATTTATCCACGCTGGGGGCGTGATTCATCGGGATCTGAAACCGGACAATATTATTCGCCGTTGGGGAGATGACCGCCTCGTGTTGGTGGATTTTGGAGCCGCAAAATTTGCCACCGCCACCGCCCTCGCCCAAACCGGCACGATGATCGGCAGTGCCGAATACACCGCCCCAGAACAATTAAAGGGACGCGCCACCCTTGCCAGCGACCTCTACAGCTTGGGCGTAACCTGTTTGCACTTACTGACGGGCTTATCGCCCTTTGATCTATTTGATATCCATGAAGATTGCTGGATGTGGCGGCGTTATTTATTTGATAATCCCGTGAGTCATGAGTTGGGCCGGGTGTTAGATGGCTTGGTGGCGGGGGCGATTAAAGAGCGTTGGCCTGACGCTACAGCGGTGTTGACGGCGTTAAAATCCCCCCAGGGAGGAGGTTTTACCAGTCCTACCCCCGGACTAACGGCGGAATATCAAACCCTAGCAAGGCTTTTGGCCCAACAACAATGGCAAGAGGCGGATCGGGAGACGGCTGAGATTTTATTGCGTGTGACGGGGCGCGATCGCCACCGTTGGCTCCGCTGGCAGGATCTCAAGGCGGTTCCCCTCCCTGCCCTACAAACCCTGGATCAGCTGTGGGTAGAAGCGAGCCATGGCCTGTTTGGATTTTCCGTCCAACAGCGGGTTTACCAACGTTTGGGGGGAAACCGCATCTATCGCACGGCTCTCTGGCAAAAGTTTGGCGATGTGGTGGGATGGCGCGATCGCGATCGTTGGCTCCTCTATCCAGATCTGACCTTTAATGATCTGGCCCCCCAGGGCCACCTCCCCCGCTATTGCTTCACGATCAGCGGCCGCCATATTCAAAATTGGTTCTATGGTTGGCCACAAACCCTGTGGTTTTCAGTGATGGCCCTTGTTCAACGGTTATCTTAAGCCAAAAAAAAGGGGCGTAATGCCCCTAGAGTCGATCATGGTTTGTAGTACAGACTTGAGTTTGCTCCCCTAGCAACATGACCGCAAGCGCGATGATCCTATGGGCTGGATCTATTTCGCAGATACCGCCGCCACTGGTTCAGAGACATTCATGGGGAGCGGATCGGTGAGCAGTTCCACCGGCAGGGCTTCGGCAGGACGGGCGAGGAAGTAGAGGATAATCGCCGGGCCAACACCCGTTACCATCCCCAACAACACCGGAACCACAAAACCCGATCCCAAACTCATCACCGTTGAAAAGGCCAAGTTACTTAAATAAACCGCCAAGGGAAACACCAATTGCTGACGGGAGAGGGCAATGGGCTGCTTGGGCCAAAGGAACGTGGCCACCGTCATAAACACGACCCCCGTTGCAAACCAACCGGCAAAGTTTTGGTAAGGCATCCCGAAAAAGGCCCCCGGTTGTTCCCAAATCCAGAAGGGGACGGTGGTTTGGCTCATGGCGGGGTCAAGGACAAAATCCCAAGAGGTGAGC
>JAABSU010000246.1 GCA_011390265.1 Spirulina sp. | reverse complement strand
CGGTTGGGGGATTTGTTAGAGCAGGTTTTTGCGGGTCAGCAGGTGGTGGCCACGGAAGAGATTGCCATTGTGGAAGATATTACTAAGCCTCGCCGTGATAGCGATGTGACCGCTTGGGTGAATGTGATCTATGGGTGCAATGAGCGGTGTACTTATTGCGTTGTGCCAGGGGTGCGGGGTGTGGAGCAATCCCGGACACCGGAGGCGATCCGGGCGGAGGTGGAGGCCTTGGCAGCCCAAGGGTTTAAGGAAATTACGCTCTTGGGGCAAAATATTGATGCCTATGGCCGGGATTTGCCCGGAAGTACCGCCGATGGTCGCCATCAACATACGCTGACGGATTTGCTCTATTTCATCCACGATGTACCGGGCATTGAGCGGATTCGCTTTGCCACCAGTCACCCCCGCTACTTTACCGAGCGACTGATCCGCGCCTGTGCCGAACTGCCGAAGGTGTGCGAGCATTTCCATATCCCTTTCCAATCGGGGGATAACGATGTGCTCAAGGCCATGGCTCGCGGCTATACCCATGAGAAATATCGCCGCATTATTGCCAAAGTCCGCGAGTGGATGCCCGATGCCTCGATTAGTGCTGATGCCATTGTCGGCTTTCCCGGCGAAACGGAGGCCCAGTTCCAAAATACGCTGGACTTGGTAGAAGATATTGAGTTTGATCTCCTCAATACGGCGGCCTATTCCCCCCGGCCCGGCACACCCGCCGCGCTGTGGGAAAACCAGGTGAGTGAGGCGGAAAAGGCCGATCGCCTCCAACGGTTGAATCGTTTAGTGGAAGTGAAAGCGATGGCGCGATCGCAGCGGTATCAGGGGCGCATTGAGCAGGTTTTAGTGGAAGCCGCCAACCCCAAAGACCCCCGCCAAGTGATGGGGCGCACTCGGGGCAATCGCCTCACGTTTTTCGCGGGGGATATTGCCCAACTGAAGGGGAAAACCGTAGCGGTGAAAATTACCGCCATTCGGGCCTTTAGCCTGACCGGGGAAGCCGTCACGCCCGCTTTAGTGGGGGTTTAATCCACTAAGCCGGAACGGAGGGCGCGGACGGCGGCTTGGGTGCGATCGTCGGCACAGAGTTTGTTTAAAATGCTGCGCACATGGGTTTTCACTGTGCCGACGGTGATGTGGAGTTCCTGGGCGATCGCCGCATTATTGCACCCCGCCACGATCAACTCCAACACATCCAACTCCCGCTCTGTGAGCGTACTGGCTTCAATCAACTGCTGATCCTCAGGATCAATGGAGCGAATTTCCACCATCGCCGCCACATCATCCACCGGCTGATTGCTGCGGGCCTGCTTCAATACAACGCGGGCAATGGCAGGGTCAATCCAGGCGTTGCCCTCATGGGTGAGGCGAATTGCCTGCACCAAATTGTCCAAACTAACATCCTTTAAACTGTAGGAATCCGCCCCCGCCGCAAAGGCCGCCAGGATCGAAGCCTCATCCTCATGCATTGTTAAAATTAAAATCTTCGTATTCGCCCCATCGGGGGAACCGCGAAACGCCTGGGTGAGTTCAATGCCATCCTGATCCGGCAGGCCAATATCGACGATCGCCACGTCCGGCTTACTCACCTGCAAAATCTGTAACCCCTGATGGGCATTGGCCGCCTCCCCCACCACTTCAATATCCTCCACCTGCTGGAGGGCCGCACTGAGACCAATGCGGCTCAGATCATGGTCTTCAATTAAAACAACACGGATGGGATTCATAAAAGTTGCGACGGCAGCAGAATGCTCCCCATTTTAAACGAGGTAGCCCCACTCCCCACTTCCCACTCCCCACTCCTCTCTCTAAAGAATGAGACGCACCCCTTTAACAACTTTCCTGAGAGGGATGTCATGATTTAGAGAATATCGCTAGGGTTAAACGAATCCCAATGATGCCCCTCGACCAAGTTCATCACCTTTACCAGACTGTGCTCACCCGTATTGAGGAGGTTATTTTTGAAATCGAGAAAAATAACCAAGCCCTGATGGAAGCTTCCCAATTAAAATCTCAATTTTTAGCCACCATGTCCCACGAATTGCGGACTCCCATGAACGCAATTATGGGCTTTTCACAAATGCTGATGTTGGAGCAGTATGGGCCGCTCTCTCCCCGCCAAGCGGATATGGTGGAGCGCATTTTTAACAATAGTCAAAATTTACTCTCACTCCTCAATGAAGTCTTAGATTTTTCCAAACTGGAAGCAGGCTGCTGGGATGTCAATTTTCAGCCCTTTGATACAGCGCGGTTGATTAAAGGCACGGTGGAGGAATTGCGATCGCTCGCTCAAAAGAAAAACCTCAATTTAATCGTGATCATTGACACCGAAAACCCCGAAATTTGCAGTGATCAAAGTTGCATTCGGCGGATCCTGATTAACCTCCTGGGCAACGCGATTAAGTTCACCCCCCAAGGCTCAGTCACCGTCACCCTTGAGGATGGCCCAGACAATACCCTCAAGTTGACAGTGCAAGATACCGGCATTGGCATCGCTCCAGAGGA
Source organism: Spirulina sp. (assembly GCA_011390265.1). Taxonomy (GTDB): domain Bacteria; phylum Cyanobacteriota; class Cyanobacteriia; order Cyanobacteriales; family Spirulinaceae; genus Spirulina. The sequence goes on along the minus strand of JAABSU010000246.1, from coordinate 2,088 downwards.
TCAGATCCTCATTTTTGAAGCCTTTCGCCAAGTGGATCAAACCCTCACTCGCAAACACTCGGGTACTGGCCTGGGGTTAGCAATTGTGAAATCCTTGGTGCAGATGATTCAAGGCGGGATTACAATAACCAGTCAACGGGGCGAAGGCGCAGGGTTTACGATCGCCATCCCCCGCACCCCCCAACAACGGCGAATTATCGCCATTGATGCGGAGGTCTATTTGTGAGAGCCAACACCACTGTGAAAGAGCAAGGTTTAGGAAAAAATCGCGATAAAAACTATATTTTGGCGGTGGATGATGCCCCCGACAATTTGTTTTTAATCCAGTTGGCTCTGGAGCAGGATGGCCATGAGGTGCGGGTGGTGGATAATGGCCAGACGGCTTTAGCCCAAATTGAAGAAGCCCCCCCAGATCTAATCCTCCTCGATGTGATGATGCCGGACATGGATGGCTATGAGGTGACGCGGCGGATTCGCACCCATCCCCAACTGCCCTATATTCCGATCCTGTTAATTACCGCCCATGAGCAGCCCAGTTTAGTTCAGGGGTTGGATGTGGGGGCGGATGAATTTATTCGCAAGCCGGTAAAGGTGGAAGAATTGCAGGCAAGGGTGCGATCGCTCCTTCGCCTCAAGGAAAGCATTGAGCAGCGGGAAAACTTCGTCCATTGCCTCACCCATGATCTCCGTACCCCTTTGGTGGCGGCGGATCGGATGTTGGCGTTGCTCCGTCAGGGAGCTTTTGGCTCGGTGACTCCCCCCATGGATGAAGCGATAGCAACGATCATGAGTAGCAATCAACACCTGCTCAAGTTGTTGAATAATTTGCTCGAATCCTATAGCTATGATGTGGGCCGCAAGATCCTCAGTTTTATTCGCTTTAATCTGCGGGATTTACTCCTGGAGGTGGTGCGGGAATTGGAGGCGTTGGCGACGGCGAAGGAGATCACGCTGGCGGTGGATTGGCAGGCGACGGGGGAGACGGTGGTGGGCGATCGCCTCGAACTGAAACGGGTCTTCATGAACCTCATCGGCAATGGCATTAAATTCACCGATCACGGCGGCGTAACGGTGCGGGTTCACGCCCAAACCCCCGACCACCTCACCGTGGAAATTTGCGATACTGGTGTGGGGATTCCCCAAGGAGAACAACAGCGCATTTTTGAACCCTTCCGCCAAGGCAAACATAAACGCTCCGGCCATGGCTTGGGCCTCTATCTCTGCCGCCAAATTGTCGCCAACCATAACGGGGCGATGGCCCTCCAATCCCAACCGGGCCAAGGCACGACGTTTTCGATCCATCTCCCCCTCAACCCGCGCTAACCATGGGCAAGTTTTGGTGGGGGTTGATCGTGCTCTGTTGGGGATTGCTATTGATGGGCCCGGCTCAGGCCATCGAGCCACTCACTCCGGAAATGTTGGGCGATCGCCTCGCCCATACCCAGATCGAAGAGGGCAAAGAGCGGGTGGATTTAACGGATGTGGTGATTGATCTCACCACGGAGGCGGGGCGATCGCAATTTTTCACGCCCCTAGCCCCAAAGTTAAGGCGCAACCCTCAGCCGGTGGTCTTGGATTTAAGCAATTCCGTAATCGATGGCGATTGGCGGGTGGAAGATTTAGCAACTCGCGTTAAACTCGCCCCGGCCGCCCTCTCAGGATTGCTCACCCCCCAGCAACAGGCGGAACTCTTTCCCCACCCCGAAACCCCCCCGGCGGATTTCCAAACCCTCCCCTATGGTCAGTTGGTACAGGTGGGGCTACGGCTCAATCACACCATTTTTCAAGGCTCTGTCCAGTTTCAAGGGGGAATTTTGCTGCGGCCGGTGGTGGCTCAGGGGGCGGAATTTCAGGCCGGGGGGGATTGGTCGGGGACGGTGTGGGGCGATCGCCTCGATTTCAGCGGGGCCAAATTTGCCACGGCTACCCAATGGCAGGCGACGCGGTTTTTAAAAGCGGTGGATTTTACCGGGGCGGAATTTGACGGCCCCACCCAATGGCAGGGGGCACAGTTTGAAGGGCCGGCCAATTTTAGCAAAAGCCATTTTACCCAAGGGGGGAATTGGTTGGGTTCCCAGTGGCAGGCGG
>JAABSU010000245.1 GCA_011390265.1 Spirulina sp. | reverse complement strand
GCCTGCTGCGGGGCTTGGTAATACCCAGATTCTACAATTTTCTCCATTGAACCCGTCCCACCTACAAGCGGAGCCTGTTGCGGGACTTGGTAATACCCAGATTCTACGGTTTTCTCCATTGAACCCATCCCACCTACAAGCGGAGCCTGCTGCGGTGCTTGGTAATACCCAGATTCTACAATTTTCTCCATTGAACCCATCCCGCCTACAAGCGGAGCCTGCTGCGGTGCTTGGTAATACCCAGATTCTACAATTTTCTCCATTGAACCCATCCCACCTACAAGCGGAGCCTGCTGCGGTGCTTGGTAATACCCAGATTCTACAATTTTCTCCATTGAACCCATCCCACCTACAAGCGGAGCCTGCTGCGGTGCTTGGTAATACCCAGATTCTACAATTTTCTCCATTGAACCCGTCCCACCTACAAGCGGAGCCTGCTGCGGTGCTTTATAATAGGCTGACTCATACTTTTCAGTCCTAGTTTGTTCCTCTGCTTCTATTGGCACAGATACTTTCTGCTCCTCATTGCCAATAATAACGGTCTTCCAAAGAATTTGAGAGCGTTCTTTTTTCTTCTCATATTTTGATCCTAGTAGTTCTGAACTATCTGGAGCTTGTGTTTTGATTTTTCGTAAAATGAATGTATGCACCCAAGGATTGAACTCTGTATCACTATCATTTTTCTTCCTTTTTACTCCTTCAACAGAAACCTCTACAGTAAACTGATCTAATTTTTGATCTACATCTGGTTCTTCAGCAATTTCATCTTTCCTCTTTTTATAAAATTTGTTTAAACTAGCCGTGATATTTTTGCCAGAAAATTTAATTTCTTCCTCCCTTTTCTTTCTCTCATCATCAGATAGTTTTTTACCTTCTTCATTGTCCCGTGATGACCAAGATTGACAAAGTAATCGTAAGCGTTCTGTGACATTATCCGCAATCTTATCAACACAATCAGTGACTAAACCAACCCAGCCATAACTTGGAACTGAAATCTGGCCTGAGACCTGATATTTCCAACCAACATAACGAGTTTTGGACTGTTTCTGGCTCAGTGTTTCAAGCATATCTTCCCAAAGCCAGGTGACCTTAGCATCTAATGTGCCACTATCCGATACGGTTATCCCCAGATTGATACTGGCTGATTTAACCCCTTGTCCAATTGAGCCGCGAGCACCTCGATCAACAATACTGCCTAAGGAACTATCATAACCAATGACATCTTTGCCACCTTTGCGGGCTTCTTCAATACTGTCTTTACTATATCTTTTACCCATTGAACCTTCTACCGAACCATAGACTTTACCCAGGGTTTTAGCCCCAACATTCCCGGAAAGACTGGCATAGGCTCCAATTTCTGCGTAGGAACTTTTGTCCATATCATTTTCAACAGTTTTGCTCCAGTTATAGGCAGCTTGTCTTCCTTGGGAAGAAGCCTTTCCTCCCCACAGTAAGGCTTCGACTTCATAGGGAATATTAGATTGTGCAAATGTCCGGTAAACAACATAAGAAATTAAGTTTACTACTTCTTGACCATCTTTGCCTTGAACTTCAATGTAGCCTCCCAATGCGAGAGAAAGTTTAGCAAGATCTCCTACTAAACTTCCACTTAGTTTCAGACCAACTTTAGTCCGCATCTTAATGCAGTATCCATCCCGTTCGATATGATTGGCGAAGGTAAAACCGATGGCTGCGCTAGTACTGATGGGGATGGAGACTACTCTGGAAATCTTTTCCGCATCACCATCATTGGGAACTGCTTTTTGAATATCCTTGGCTAAACCAACTAACTCTTGGTTCAAGTAACCAGCTGCTTTTGCTGTGATTTTATTGCTATGTTGCTGTGGTGTGGCGATCGCGTTGGGGCGGAATGCTTGAATAACGTTTGATGATGGGCTGGCAATTTTTGATTGCCAGGGGGAGAGATTTTTTTGCGCTGCTTTGGCAAGATTATCTTGACTGCCTTGCCTCTGGACAGCATTGGTTAACTCATGGGTGATTAATTCTTGCTCAAGTGGAGGAGAATTAAAATCTTGATGGAATGTGCCAGCTTTGAAGTTGGCATGGGTTCTCACGTTATCACTCGTGATCAATTCAGTTTTATTGCCAGAGCTACCCCATTCTTTTTCCTGTAAATTAAGGGCATGAGAGCCGCCAGATTGCTGCACGACATGGGTTAATTCATGGGCGATCAATTCCTGTCCGGCTGAACTACCGGGGTTATATTCCCCTTGACGGAAAAAGACATCCTGACCGGTGGTGAAGGCTTTGGCTTGGATGGCAGTATTGAGTTGATCCGACTGGCCATTGGTATGAATCCGCACGCCGCTAAAATCTGCCCCCATGGCCTGGCCCATGGATTCCTGCAAACCGGCATCTAAACTCTGGCCGCCTCCCTTCTCCCGCTGAATCCCCGCCTCTATATCCGCCGCAACCGCGCCCCCTCCCATCGCTCCCTGGGCCTGCATCACCCCCGCTAGGGGCGACACCGTTAAATTACGGCCCACGGGTTGAGGCAAGGCGGATTTCGTTTGGACGGCTGGACTATTGATCGCCTGTACCACTTGTTTGGCGGTGGCATCTGCCTCCTGTTCGTAGCGATCGCCCACCTCCCCTAAGGTTAACTTGGCTTGCATGGGGGGCAAACTAGAACCCGCCACCACCGATGGAGGCACAACGCGGGGTGAAGGGGCTAGACTGGGAGCCTTTTTCTGTACGGGTGGCACAAAAGTACGAGACTGCTGAACTTGATGTTTGGCCATGGTGTCACCTGCTGACTCTCGAGAAAATATGGATCTAGGAAAATTTTGCCCTGAGTCTTTATCGGGCATTACTAAAGAGTTTATAGCATGATAATGGGTGAATTGAAATACGACTTTAGTCTAGAATTCAAATTGCCTTTCATGCTAATTATTTATTCATTCAAAAAAAATTCTGATTTGTTAGAATATTAGTGAATAGTAAATTTCAAGAGAACTCAGTCCATTATCCTTCATGCCACAGAGATGATCTATTTAAATCGATTCAGCGATATAAAGCGATGAATAATGAGTGGTATGCTGTCAATTCACAATCCCTGATTGAAAATGTTAACCAGCTTCAGCAGTTTCTAGAACGGCGGTGGGCTACGCAACAGCACCCCGATCAGGATATTCAGGATGATGGCGATCCCATCATCAAGATCCCGGAGCTTTGGCCCGCCTCCCGCCTGGAAACCCTTTACACCACGTTCAACCTTTCCCCATTTGAGCTTAATTTACTCCTCATGGCTCTGGGAGTTGCCCTTTTTCCGAGGTTTTCCGCCCTTTGTGCCCACCTCAACCACAACCCCCAAATGCCCTATCCCACGTTCGGCCTGGGGCTACAACTCTTTGCCAATGCCCATTGGAATGCCTTCACGCCCCAAGCACCCCTCCGGCGTTGGCAACTCCTAGAAGCGGGAACCGGCCCGGTGATTACCCAATGCCCGCTTCAAATCGATGAAGCGATTCTTCATTACTTAATGGGGGAACCCTACCAAGACGATCGCCTCGCTCCCCTGATCAGTCCCTTGATTGCCGATGCTTCAGAAACCTTGCCCCCCTCCCATGCCCAAATTGTTGGGGAGTTATTAACGGTGCTGAAGGCTGAAGATTCCCAGAGCGTGCAACTTTGTGGCCTGGAGCATAGCGATAAACAGGCGATCGCCGCCGCTGTCGGGGCAGCCCTCCAGATGCCCGTGAATATTTTATGGGGCGATCGCCTTCCCACCGAACGGGAGAACCTCCGCCACCTCACCCAACGCTGGCAACGACAAGCCACCCTCACCCCCAGCCTCTTAATTCTCGATCTCGATGGGTTGAACATGGCTGATCCGGCGAAAGGGGCGATCGCCACCCAACTGATCACCGATCTGCAAACCCCCCTCCTCATTTTCACCGAAGAACGAATCCAAAGCCCCCGCAATCCCCTCATCTCCTTTGAAGTTCCCCCCCTCACCTATCAAGAACAGTTCCATCTTTGGGAACGCAATTTAGGAGAGACGGCCCAAGCCCTCAATGGTGAGTTAGGGGTGATGGTGTCGCAATTTAACCTCAGTCCCCAGGCGATTAAAACCGCTGCCCATCATCTTCAAAAACAACCCCAAGCCCTGCTCACACCGGAAGAACCTCATGCGATCGCCGCTCAACAACTGTGGCAAATTTGCCGCACCATGGCCCGGCCGCGCTTAGATGATCTCGCCCAACGCATTGATACTAAAGCCACATGGTCAGATTTGGTTTTACCGGCAAACCAACTGAAAATCCTTCAGCAAATTGCCGCGCAATTTCGCCAGCGGGCTAAGGTTTATCAAGATTGGGGGTTTGCCGCCCAAAATAATCGCGGATTAGGGATGACGGCGTTATTTGCTGGCCCCAGTGGGACGGGGAAAACCATGGCCTCGGAGGTGTTAGCTCAGGAATTTAATCTAGATCTATACCGCATTGATCTGAGTACGGTGGTGAGTAAATATATTGGCGAGACGGAGAAAAATTTACGGCGCATTTTTGATGCGGCGGAATCTGGGGGGGTGGTGTTGTTATTTGATGAGGCAGATGCTTTATTTGGCAAGCGCAGTGAAGTGAAAGACAGCCGCGATCGCCACGCCAATATGGAAGTGAGCTATCTGCTCCAACGGATGGAAAGTTACCAAGGGTTAGCCGTATTAACGACGAATCTTAAAAACTCCCTGGATCAGGCCTT
>JAABSU010000244.1 GCA_011390265.1 Spirulina sp. | reverse complement strand
CTTCCTGGTAGTAGGTAAAAGATTCACAGGGACTAGACGAATCAGTTTTTGGCAAATATTGCTGCCAATCCAAACAAACTTTGGAGCAACCCAACTACGGTGGGGCACACCGAAAGTAACGCTTGGGGAGAGAACCACCTCTATGTAGGACTTCGCAAGGAATCCTAGGTAAGTGGACTCGGTGAGCCAAGAATCCCCGCGCCTTTAGGCCGGGGAGTGTCAAATAAGGGCGTTACTCTCCCCTGGAACTGCTGAAATTTTAGCAATGCCTCGCAAACGTGACAGGTTCCTCCGCTTGGGCTTGAGGCCTGCTTCCCGTTTCAGGGAGTCCAGAAGAACTTGTACTAACTGCCAGCGATCGCCCGTAGGCAACTGCAATGCCTGATTTTGTAATTCTTGCAACGTCATCAGCCTTTCCTAACAACTTTTCTCCCCTACATCCTAAACCGGCGACACCTTGGCCCGCCAGAGCAACTTTTCCCCTCGACGATAACCCGCATAACGCACCCGGATGCGATCGCCCCTTGCCGCTGTTCCCGTCATTAATTCGTGAAATTGGGGATCATAGGGGAGTTCTGCACCAATGGGGGCAATCAGGGTAAGCTCATCTCATCCCGCCACTCCACCGCACTAAACCGCTGCCAATCCCGAGCCGGCGGAAAATGCGTCGCCCACCAAAATATCGGTAAATCCGTCGGTGCAACGGCTCCCAATACCCGATCAGAATTTAGATTTTGCTCCGATGAAGCCGCTGACTCCGGTACTATCCGAAAATCACTAATATCTGAATTCATAAAGGGCGGATCAGCAAATATTACCCCGTCACCATCAATAGCATAAACATTTTCATCAAGCCAGTCTAGATAGGTGGGATTGGCATACTGAACAGGTCGATGAAATGCGTTGTTTTGAATGGTGACTTCTTGCAATATTGTATCATTAATCAAGTAGTCCTCACTATGCCCAATATCAAAATATTGATTTACCGAAAAAACATTATTTCTGATCGTGACGTTTTGAATATTAGTGCTATATAAATAAATTCCTCCCGTTACCCAATACGGTGTCTCTTTATCCCCTTCACCATAGCCATTTTGATGCAAAGTATTGTGTTCAATCAAAATATCTTTGCGAAGGTTGTCATTATGCCAGCGTCCGAACAAAATTCCCGAACCTAAATTTCTAGTGATGATGTTGTGGTGGAGATAAATGTTTTCCACGAGGGGGCCGCCTTCAGCCGCTAATGCGACACCAACTTTACAGGATTGAATAAAATTAAAGGCAATTTCCAAATCCCCTAACCGCTCAAAATAACAATCAATATAAATTCCTTGACTCCCGGCATCATGAAGATAGTTGTGATGCACATAGCCAAAGCGACAACTATCTTTGCAGTCAATTAATTCTTTATCAGAATGACTAATTTCGTTATAGGCCAGTTCAAAATAGTCCACAGCCCCCACACTTAAGGCTTCATGAGCACCCCGTTGTCGTCGCTCTTCATTGGGTTGTAGCCATTGCAATTCGGGATTGTTGGCCCCGGTAATGGTGTTACCAATGGCGCGTAAATGATGGCAGCGCTCGGATTCAAGGACGGGAAAACCGGCTCCCAATAAAATTCCGCAGGAAAAGGTATCCTGTGTTGTATTCCCAAAGAGATCAATGTGATGGCTACGACGCACCGCGATGCCGGCACTATGAGACCGCATAATGGTTAAACCGATGATGCGGATGTGGTGCTGTTGATCGATTAGGATGGCTCCTTGTTCGGGTGGATAGGGGCGATCGCCCACTCCCCAGGGGCCGACTTCCACTAAGTTCGCATCAAGGGTGGGGAATTCGCCGGGATAGTTTTGAATGGTAATCCAGGCGGAGGCTGTGCCGGAAGATTGCCAATGTATGGGGGTGGTGATCGGATAAATCCCCTCGCGGACAAAGAGCGTATCACCGGGCTTGAGGCGTTGGCTGGCGTGGTGCAAACTGGCCCAGGGTCGGTTCTGCGTGCCGAGGTTGCGATCGCTACCATCAGGAGCGACAAAAAATTGTGTCGGTCGGCGAAAGCGTTCTAGCGCTTGGGCAGATTGAGCGAGGGGTTGAGCCGCGATCGCAGTTCCCCCAACACCCAGCAATCCCGCTAAAAACTTGCGCCGTTGCAGCCACCGTATAGGTTGTTTCATGATCTTCCTCCGAGAAACTCCATCCCCTTGTGGGTGGGGTTGTTGACTTTAATCAAGGGAAAATTGCATACTACATGGTTCTGGTGACAAAATCCATCAACCCGTAGGGGCGTTGGCGTAAGCCTGCCGGAGGCACAAAAATCTTTCGCCCTCTTCAGCTTTGCGCCCTGACATCCTAAACCGGCGACACCTTGGCCCGCCAGAGCAACTTTCCCCCCCGACGATAACCCGCATAACGCACCCGAATGCGATCGCCCCTTGCCGCCGTTCCCGTCATTAATTCGTGAAATTGGGGATCATAGGGCAGTTCTGCACCAATGGGGGCGATGGGGGTAATGTCCCAAGCGGTGATCAAAGCCTCCAAGGGTTTGACGATGGGGATTACTTTTGTGGCGGGGAGGTCGGGATTGTTGGCCACAGCAGCAACGACGGTGGGCCATTGCCGCAACCAGGGTTCGATGAGTTCCAAATATTGCTGAACCGGATCCATAGGAGGCGGGGATTGTAACCCTTCCGGGCTACAGTCCTGCCACAGTTGATCGAGGGAAATCCCCAAGGCTTGGGCGATTTTTTGCAGGCTTGCGCCCTTAATTTGGCCAATGTTGCCCCGTCGCAATTGACGAATGGGGCTAGGAGAAAGGCCCGCCCGTTGGGCCAGTTGGCGAAAACTGGTGATACCTTGGGCGGCCATGTGGGTGCGGAGGTTGAGAGAGATGCGATCCGCGCTAGCGTGATTATCGCCGGTCATACAGCTTTTATCGATAACATCAGGAGCAGATTAAAGTCTGTACTACGAACAATATTAACCTTGGGGCAATTGATCCGGGGGAAATACACCTTTTTCGGTGATAATTCCGGCAATCAACGCCGCTGGCGTGACATCAAAAGCCGGGTTATAAAACTCCGCCCCCTCTGGACAAAGGCGGGTTTCCCCGATTTGGTAAATTTCCTGGGGATCGCGCTCTTCGATGGGAATTTCTGCCCCCGTGGCAATCTTGAAATCAATCGTCGAAAAGGGAGCCGCTACATAAAAGGGGACTTGATGGGCTTGGGCAATGACCGCGAGGCCGTAGGTGCCGATTTTATTCGCCGCATCACCATTGGCAGCAATGCGATCGGCCCCCACCACCACCAGATCAATCATCCCCCGCTGCATACAGTGGGCCGCCATATTATCGGTAATCACGGTGACGGGAATGCCTGCCTGGACACATTCCCAGGCCGTTAACTTCGCCCCCTGGAGCCGGGGCCGGGTTTCGTCGGCAAACACCCGCCCCAATCGCCCCGCCGTCCAAGCGGAACGAATCACCCCCACCGCTGTGCCATAGCCAGCGGTAGCCAGGCCGCCCGCGTTGCAGTGGGTGAGGATTGTTAGTTTTTCCGGCGTGGGGGGGAGGATTGTACAGCCGTGATCCCCCATGGCCTGACAGCGTTGCAGATCATCGGCTTGGATTGCCTGGGCTTCGGTGAGGAGAGCGGCGCGGATTGCATCGGGATCGCCGGGGGTTTGGTGGGCGGTGGTGAGTTGGCGATCGATGGCCCAAAACAGGTTAACAGCGGTGGGGCGGGTGCGGCGCAGGGTGTGGGCGATCGCCTCCAATTCCGCCAAAAATACGCTACGCTGGGGCGCGGCAATCTCCCGCGCTCCCAAATACATCCCATAGGCCGCCGCCACGCCAATGGCCGGCGCACCCCGGACAATCATCGTTTTAATCGCCTCCGCCATCGTCGCACTGGTTGCGATGCTCACGGTGGTCAGGGTGGCGGGCAATTGGGTTTGATCAATGAGAAGAACGCGATCGCCTTCCCAAATGACGGGATAAATTTCAGCCATAGGGGGTAAACATGAGGGGCTAGACTATAGAGTATCAGGCATGGGCGAATGATTGTTCTAAGTGAAGTATGGTGCGGAAAATTTCCTGGTTTTATGGCTTGCTGATCATCCTGGCCGGTTGCCAAAGCTATCCCCAACGCTTAAACCTCCCTTACGATGCGGGCGGCCGGGGGGTGAATAGTGCGGCGGCGGAACTGTCCCCCCAATATGTGGGCAATTATTTAGTGTTTGTGTCCGATCGCAACGGTTCCCCCGATCTCTACCTTTTCGACACCGTGGGCCAGCGGTTTATCGATCTACCGGGGTTAAATTCCCTCACCACGACGATCGCCGATCCCTCCATTTCTGAAGATGGCCGCTACATTGCCTATTGGGGGAGTCGTTTGGGTTTGGCGGATATCTATGTGTACGATCGCGAAACCGCCCTCAGTCGCAACCTCACCGAAGGCCTCCAAGCCCAAGTCCGCCATCCGGTGATCAGTGCCGATGGGGGGGCGATCGCCTTTGAAGCCAATCAAACGGGCCAATGGGATATTCTCATCTACGATCGCGATGGCAATGCCTTGAATTAAACCGATTCTCATCGCAAGTCTGTACCTCCTCAGCGGCTGCGCCCTCTTTGTTCAGCCCCAAATCCCCACGGGTGGACTGAATAGCAACAGTCCGGAGGAATACCCCGCCTATAGCCAACATTCCGCAGGTTGACAAAAAATAAAAAAGGTGTAGTGGTTTAAGGTAGAGAGCACCCCCTAGAAACGGAGAAAAG
>JAABSU010000243.1 GCA_011390265.1 Spirulina sp. | reverse complement strand
GAAGCGTCGATCAGTTGGGGGAGAATCGTCGCGTGGCGGAGGTTGGCGAAGAGGTCTAAACCAGCCCGGAGGCCCAATAAACCCGTTTCTGGCCGTTGGGCGCGGGGGAGATTATCCCATTTGTAGCCGCCGATCGCAGCCAGGAGAACACCGTCGCTGTTTTGGCATTGGGCCAGGGTTTCCGGGGGGAGGGGGTTGCCGGTGGCATCAATGGCTACGCCGCCGATCAAGCTCTCGCTGAAGATGAATTTGAGGTTAAAACGGGGGGCGATCGCCTCTAATATTTTGACGGTAACGGCCATAATTTCCGGGCCAATCCCATCCCCTGGCAGCAGCGTAATCCGGTGTTGCGTCATGATTCCTTATGGTTTGCAGTGCGATCCTCCAGTCTACCCCCCATCCCCTACCGATGCTCAAAAACATCTTTGAACTGCATCATGTCCAGATCCACAAACAGGGCCAGAGCCAGAAAACAGCGTTCCGCCAATTCCCAACGGGATTCCCGTTGAAGCATGGCGGTGAGTTGCGATCGCATCCCAATCAAATAGCGCACATCATTGGCAGCATAGGCTAACTGTTGCGGGGAAAGGTTATCGGGATTGCCCCAGTCGGAACTTTGAGAAGTTTTATCCAGTTCGATACCAGTGAGTTCCTGCACCAACGTTTTTAACCCATGGCTACCGGTGTAGGTGCGAGCCAGCTTACTGGCGATTTTGGTACAGAAAATCGGTGCGGTTTCAATGCCAAACGTATATTTCAACTGAGCCACATCAAAACGGGCATAGTGGAAAATCTTCGTCGCGCTGGGGGATTCCATCAGGGTTTTTAAATTCGGGGCCTCCCGTTGGCCTAGGGCAATGCGGATCGCCGTCACATAGCCCTCAGGATCGCAGATTTGCACCAAACAGAGGCGATCGCGCCCCAACACTAACCCCATGGTTTCCGTATCAATGGCCAAGGCCTCCGCCCCCTGATAGCGGGCCAAGGTGGCGGCATCAAGGTCGCGATCGCACACTTGAAAGTTTTCCAAATTAGCGTCCAAATTAGTCTCCAAATTAGCCATGATTTTGTGCATCCCGCTCTGCTAAATATTTCGCCACCGTTTGCACATCCTTATCCCCCCGGCCCGAACAATTGAGAATGATGCGGGGACTGCCCGTGAGTTGGGGGCAAAGGGTTTCGAGGTAGGCGATCGCATGGGAGGTTTCCAGCGCCGGAATAATCCCCTCCAATTGTGATAACCGCTCTAACGCTTCCACCGCCTGGGCATCGGTGACACTGTAATATTCCGCCCGGTGCGTTTCCATCAAATAGCTATGCTCCGGCCCCACACCGGGATAATCCAAACCCGCACTAATGGAATGGGCCTCCACCACCTGCCCCTCCCGATCCTGTAACAGATAGCTCATCGCCCCATGGAGCACCCCCGGCTCTCCCTTCGTCAAGGTTGCCGCATGGTAAGGCGTTTCCACCCCAGAACCCGCTGCTTCCACGCCAATTAACCGCACCGACGGCTCTTGGAGAAACTCATAAAATAGCCCCATGGCATTAGAACCACCTCCAACACAAGCAAGGAGAATATCCGGCACACCGCCCCACTTCTCTAAACATTGTTGCCGCGTTTCCCGGCCAATCACATGATGGAAATCCCGCACCATCATCGGGTAGGGGTGAGGCCCCGCTACGGAACCGAGGATGTAGTGGGTGGTTTGCACATTCGTCACCCAATCGCGGATTGCTTCCGATGTAGCATCTTTGAGGGTTCCCGTCCCCGCTTCCACCGGTTGCACCGTCGCCCCCATCAGCCGCATCCGAAACACATTCAAAGCCTGCCGCTCCATATCCTGCACGCCCATATAGATGACGCATTCCAAGCCAAAGCGGGCGCAAACCGTGGCGGTGGCTACGCCGTGCTGGCCCGCGCCGGTTTCGGCAATGATCCGCTGTTTGCCCATGCGTTTAGCGAGGAGGACTTGAGCAAGGGCGTTGTTAATTTTGTGAGCGCCAGTGTGGTTGAGGTCTTCCCGTTTGAGATAAATTTGCGGCCCGGTGCGATCGGGGCGGGCGTAGTATTCGGTGAGGCGTTCGGCAAAATAGAGGGGGCTGGGGCGACCGACGTAATCCTTCAGGAGGCCATCCAGTTCGCCGGTAAAGTCAGGGTCTTGGCGATACTGTTCATAGGCAGTTTCCAGTTCTGCCAAGGCGGGCATGAGGGTTTCGGGGACATATTTGCCCCCAAAGCGGCCAAAGCGGCCGAGGGCATCGGGTTGGCGGGTGGGAGCGGCGAGGGGGGTAGTAGTCACGATAATCGGATCACATAGGGAGCAGAAAGTCCATTATAGAGAGTTTTGCCCGTCTTCAGGATTGGCTTAACCAGGAGATGGCGGCTTTGATCCAGTCTTCGGGGGTGGGGTTGTGGGCGAGGCGGGGGTCTTGGTGGAGGTGGGAAATGGCTTCCCAAATTTCCGCCGCTTCATAGCCTAGGGCTAAGAGGGTGAGTTCGACATCTTCCTGGAGGGCGGGATCGAGGTCGCCCGCAGCGGGGGCAGGGATGGCGGCGGCGGTGCGCCATTGGCCCAGTTGGGTTTTTAATTCCAAGATGATCCGTTCGGCGGTTTTTTTGCCCACTCCCGGAGTTTGGATCAGGGCTTTGGTATTTTCGCTAATAATTGCCTCGACGAGTTGCTCTAGGCTGAAGGTATTGAGGAGGGCGATCGCCAATTGCGCCCCGATTCCTGTCACGGCAATTAACTGACGAAACAAATCCCGCTCCGCAGCCGTGGGAAAACCATAGAGGATCATGTGATCCTCACGAATTTGCTGATGGGTAAAAACCTGAATCCATGCCTCTCCGTTGGTCGGGGCGACAATTTTTTCGCCCTCCCCTTCTCCTCTGGTGGGGGCTGGCAACCAGCGGGGGGGAATTTGCACCTCATAGCCAATGCCCTGCACTTCGATGATCAGGATTGTGCGGGGGGGACGGCGGACAATGGCAACGGGATCGCCCTTGAGATAACTAATCATCGCCATCCTCGGATCAACCAACGCCAAAAGGCGATCGCCCCCCTTTCCACCTTTGCCATGATCTGATCAAACCCATTGAGCAAAATTTCCAACCAATGGCGCTCGTAGCCAGTGGGTTGAGCCTCCACATCCAGCCAGTCCTGTTGATGGTCTGGGGTTTGGGCCGGGGAGCGGTTTAGGGTCGGGGGCGGATCGGGGGATTTCATGAGGGGGGCAACGGGGGCAGGGGGGGGATTGAGGGCGTAGAGTTCAATGGCCATGTCAGCATCAAGATCCACCAGCGATCGCCGCCTGGGCACTGTTGCGATCAACCCACTGGTAAGGGCCGGGAGTTCTTCCCAATGGAGCCAGGGCTGTTTGATGGTAGGGGGTTCCGCCGCCGGTAAGGTTTGGGGGCCTTCAATGCCGAAAAAGTAAGCGATCGCCTTTTGCAGCAAGGCTTGGGCCGTACCGGGAAAGGCGGGGCGATCGCTCACCCGCGCCACCCAAGCCAACCATTGCCTCTGGATCTGATCCTGGCGCACCTCCAAACGGACAGCGGATTGATCCAACTGTTCACAGATCGCCACCGGCAAGGGGAGCGGGGGCAAGTTCACCGGAGCCACCACAGGCAACAGCGGCGGCCCAAACCCCGCTTCCCCAAATAGGTTGGTGGTCGTTGCCACCGGGCTTTGTTGCACCCAACGCATCAATTGCCAAAACCGTCGCCACAGGGGCCAAATCTGGGGATCTTCCCCCAAACGGGCGGGGATTAGGTATTGATAGCTTTGGATTTTGCGGCGGTAGTTTTGATAGGCATAATCCGCCAGTTCGAGGCGGATGTACTGAGTGAGGCTGTGCTGTTGAGCGGGGGACAACACCGCGAGGCTGTCGTTGTCCTCAGTGGTGAGCAATAAACTCTGATCCGTGAGGTCGCAGGCTAGACCCCGCACGGTGGGATGGCTTTCCTGATTGGCCATAATCACACTGGGCAGGCCGTGGGAGATGACCGCCACCGGCAAGGGTAGATGTTCAATGAAATCATCCAGGGTGGCTAAGGTGCGCCGCAACGGCCCATCACAGTCCGGCGGCTCTAAGCTGGGGGGTTCGGCTTGAGTAACAGCCGCTTCGAGGCGTAGGGTTAAGTCCCGCCCCAACTGTGTCAGGAGGTAAAGGGGATAGACCAGGATTTGCACCGCCCACACCGCCGCCACTTGGGCCGAACGCAACCCCCGACCAAGGCGATCGCCCCAGCGGATCCGTTGGCGATTGATGGCGTTAAATAAGCGACTTTGATAGGGGCCAGAGGGATAGGCCATATTGCCCAAAATGTGTCGTTGTTCCTAGTCTCCCATGGGAAGGGGCCGGTTGATCACTGTATTGGTCGCTAAGATGGCCCCAAGGAGGGATGTCATCCCGGTAGCTCTTTGACGATGATCCCCCTTGTTTGCCATTTTTTTGAATCATGCCCCACTCAACAAGCCGATCATCTTTGTGTTTTTGCACGGCTGCTTTTGGCACAAAATATAATCGCATGGCTCAATTACTAGCCACCGATTTAGCCCAATTTGCTCCGGATCATGTGCTCATCCTCTACACAAATCAACCCCATCACTTTGCTACCCAGGCTAATGTTCATGTGGTGAATCATGCCCGTCGGGGGGTTTTGCCCTACCATGAGCGGCGATTTGCGATCGCCGCCGCCCTCAAGCTTGTGCCAACGGTGATGTATTTAGATGCTGATGTGAGAATTTGCGCACCCATTCCCCCGGATCTGCAATTTTTACCGGGTTTAACGGCCCGCAGTTGTGGCAATCTCCATCAACATTTGCAGGCCCAACAGCAGCGCCATCCTGGATCTGCTCAATTGCGCCATAAAATGAACGTGATTGAGAAAATGTCCCACCGGATTGGGGTTGATCCGGCTCATCCC
>JAABSU010000242.1 GCA_011390265.1 Spirulina sp. | reverse complement strand
GCGTAGGGTTAGACTAAAGGGTTAAATAGATTGGTTAAAGCGAGGCATGAGTATCTATGAAACCATTATTATTGAACCTCATTCGTCTCTATCGCACGTTGATCTCCCCCCTCTTCCCCCCCACCTGCCGGTTTCAGCCCACCTGCTCCCAATATGCCCTTGTGGCCATTGAGCGGTTTGGGCCTTGGCGAGGGACAGGGTTAGCGGTGCGGCGAATTTGCCGTTGTCACCCGTTCCATCCGGGGGGTTATGATCCCGTTCCCGAAGGCGAGGCGACCTCTCCCCTAGGCCCCAATGATCATGCTTAAACCCTATCAAGCCATCCCGATTCAGGATTGTGGTGAACCCCTGGTTCCGATTCCGTTGAGCGAATTTGCCACAGAAACCCCGCCCCCCTATGTTCTGCTGGGGGCAGACTACGGCGATCAATCCCCCTATTGCCTCCGGGCTGGGGTACTGGCAGCGCTGCGGGAGGCTCAGGCCAATTTGCGGCACATTGAACCGGGGTGGGGCCTGTATATTTTTGATGCCTACCGGCCTCTGGCAGTCCAGCAGTTCATGGTGGATTATACCTATGGGGAATTGTTGCGGGGGCGATCGCTCTCCCCCAATTCCCTCACCCCCCCAGAACAAGCCGCCCTCTGGCAAGAGGTCTATCAATTTTGGGCAGCCCCCAACCCCGATCCCGCCACCCCACCCCCCCACAGCACCGGAGCCGCCATCGATCTCACCCTGATCAACGCCGCGGGGGAAATTGTCCCCATGGGCGGGGAAATTGATGAAATTTCGGTGCGATCGCACCCCGACTATTACGCCCATCCCCAAAATTCTCCCGAGAAAACCTACGGCCACCATCGCCGCCTGCTACGGGATGTGATGGAGGGGGCCGGGTTTCGCCAACACCCCAACGAATGGTGGCATTTTTCCCAAGGGGATCAACTCTGGGCCTGGTTAAATCAGCAAGAACACCCCGAAATTGAATATCTTGCCCGTTACGGCCGCGTCATTTTTTAAGCCATTGCCTAGATCCGATATCCTAGAAGAACATTGACTGTTTCACCCGATTTTAAGTCGCTATGCTTGCACCTAGAAGAGTTTTTGTCCTCCTCATCAATGCGGGTACAGAGAACGAGGGCATCCACACCATCCAAATGGGGGGACAAAACAAAATCTTGATGTTCGAGGATGAAGACGACGCGGCCCGGTATGCCTTGTTGCTGGAAGCTCAAGATTTCCCCACGCCCACGGTCGAAGAATTCCCAGCAGACGAAATTGAGGAATTTTGCCAAGACGCTGGCTATGAATTTGAGATTGTCGAATCGGGCCGGCTGGAAATTCCGCCCGAAGCCAATGTGGATCAGCCCCAAGAGGCTTTGGATCTCCTTGATTTAGACCCTGGTGATTCCCTCGAGGCAGACCCAATCCCTGAGCGGGAGGAGGCGGGGGAAATGACCGATGCAGAATTGGAAGCCAAACGCCGTTTTTTAGAAGGACTGCTTTAACACCCTATGCTTGAAAATCTTTCCCCACGGGGGCATCTGCTGACGGAGCAAAATAACCCCAAGAGCGCCCAGTTGGATCAACTGAGCAGCTTGGCGATGGTGGATCTGTTTAATCAGGAAGATGCCCGGACTTTGGAGGCGATCGCCACTGCCCGCACCGAATTAGCCGCCGCCATTGACCTCACCAGCGCCGCCCTGGGCCAGGGGGGGCGTTTGTTTTATGTGGGGGCCGGCACCAGTGGCCGGTTGGGGGTCTTGGATGCCGCCGAATGTCCCCCGACGTTTTGCACGCCGCCGGAATTGGTACAGGGGATTCTCGCGGGCGGTGCGCCGGCCCTGCTGAAAAGCTCCGAAGCCCTCGAAGACCGCGCCGAGGATGGAGCCGCTGCCATGGCCACCGCTGGCGTTACCGATCGCGATGTGGTGGTGGGGATTACCGCAGGGGGAACCACGCCCTACGTCCAAGGGGCGCTCCAAGCCGCCCGAGTACGGGGGGCAAAAACGATTTTTCTCGCCTGTGTGCCAGAATCCCAAGTACCATTCTCAGCGGATATAAATTTGCGCCTCCTGGTGGGGCCGGAAATTTTAGCCGGCTCGACCCGCCTCAAAGCGGGAACGGTGACGAAACTGGCCCTGAATATCCTCTCTACCTCAGTGATGGTCAAACTGGGGAAAGTTTACGGCAACCGGATGATTGATGTGGCGGTGACGAACCAAAAACTCCGCGATCGCGCCCTCCGCATCCTCGAAGACCTCACCGATCTCGATCGCCCCGCCGCCGAAACCCTCCTCGATGCCAGCGGCCAACGGGTGAAGTTAGCTCTGCTGATGCATTGGGGCAATGTCGATGCAGCCCAAGGGCAAAACCTCCTCCACAACCATGAAAACCAACTCCGGGCCGCCTTAGCCGCCGCTCAACCCACGCCTTAACCGGCTTACAATTTGTAGTCTCTAGGCAATCACGTTAGGCTTAGAGGATTATTCTTGCCCGTGACCGTTATGTTCAGCAATTCCGAAGCGATCGCCACCCTTGCCATTGTCACATTTGCCTTTGGCTTTCTGGTTTGGGGCTATAAACGCGCCAAGCCCTACGGTAAACTGGGCATTCTCGCTTGGCTGCAATCCGTTGTGTTAATTACCCCGTGGCTCGTTTTTTTTGGATTAGTCGCCCTCGGGCTTTATCTCAACTTCATCGCCATCATTCTCTTGCTGGTCGGGTCTTCTGCCATTTATATCTACCTCGGTAATCGTCTCCGAGCCGAAGGCCAAGATGAAATCCTGCGCCAACGGGCCGCCCAACGCCTCAATGCGGAAAGCACCGAGGCAGAAAACGCCCCCGCCCTCAACCTCGATCCGGAAACCGCCCCCATTCCCCTCGAAGATCTCCAAAAAATCAAGGGCATTTTTGGCATTGATACCTTCTTCGCCACGGAAACCATCGCCTACCAAGATGGGGCCATTTTTCGCGGCAACCTCCGGGGCGATCCCGATGTCGTCTATGAACGATTAGCGGCCAAATTAAAAGACTGGTGTGATCAAAAATATCGCCTCTTTCTCGTTGAAAGCCCCGAAGGCAAGCCGATCGTGATCGTCCTCCCCAGCACTAATGATCCTCAACCCCTGACCTTAGCCCAAAAAAATCTCGCCATTGTCCTCACCATCGCCACCTTAGCCACCACTCTGGAGGCCGCCAGTCTGTTACAGGGGTTTGATTTGTTCAGTAACCTCGGCCGCTATGGAGAAGTATTGCCCTTGGCTATTGGGGTGTGGTTGATTTTAGCGGCCCATGAGTTGGGCCATTGGATCTATGCCCAGCGCTATGGGATCAAACTCAGTTTTCCCTTTCTCCTCCCCAGTTGGCAAATCGGCACCTTTGGCAGCTTAACCCGCTTTGCCTCCCTCGTGCCCCACCGTTCAGCCCTGTTTGATGTGGCGATCGCCGGCCCCGCCTTCGGGGGTTTAGTCTCGATCATCATGCTCCTGCTGGGGTTAGTCCTTTCCCAACCCGGCCATGGCTTTGCCATCCCCACCTCCTTCTTTCACGGTTCAATTTTGGTGGGAACATTGGCCAAAACGATTTTAGGCGATGCCCTTCAAGGTGCCGTCGTCGAAATTCACCCCCTCACAATTCTCGGTTGGCTGGGTTTAGTGATCACCGCCCTCAACCTGATGCCCGCCGGCCAACTCGATGGCGGCCGTGTCATTCAAGCCATTTATGGCCGCAAAACAGCCCGCCGCACCACCCTCGCCACCCTCGTGGTTTTAGGCATCGTCGGTATTTTTAACTTCTCCAACCCCATTCCCCTCTATTGGGGCATGTTCATCCTCTTTCTCCAACGGGACTTAGAACGGCCCAGCCTCAACGAACTCAGCGAACCCGATGATACCCGTGCCGCCCTAGGTTTACTGGCATTATTCCTGATGCTCGCCACCTTAATCCCCCTCAGTCCCGGTTTAGCGGAGCGGTTCGGGATTGGGTGAATCCCCTCGTGGGCCATTTTCCCCCTAGACTGTTGTACACTCTAAACGGTGTGTTTACCGCGCCCCTGTTTCAGGGTTTGTCTTGGACTAACCTGGATCTTAATCATCGATATTTCTCCCATTAGCATGGGTTTTTGGAAAAGTTTATTTAGTCCATCGGATGCTGCTGTTGCACCTCAACGCCCCACCGCCCAAACCGTGGGGAGGGTGGAGCCAGAATCTCGCGTCGTGTTTAGCACTGAGCGAGACCTTGACCTCTACGAGCTTGAAGAGCTTTGTGACGCGGTGGGTTGGTCCCGTCGTCCCCTCCGAAAAGTCAGAAAAGCGATTCAACATAGCTTTCTGGTGGTTTCGATGTGGGAGCAACGGGGGTCAAAACGGCGCATGATTGGCTTTGCCCGTGCCACCTCAGATCACGCTTTTAATGCCACGATCTGGGATGTGGTGGTGCATCCAGATTATCAAAGCCGAGGCTTAGGGAAAGCCCTGATGCGTTATACCCTCAAGAAGTTGCGCAGTGAGGATATTAGCAACATCACCCTCTTTGCCGATCCCCATGTGGTGGATTTTTATCGCCGCTTGGGATTCATTCTTGACCCTGAGGGAATTAAAGGGATGTTTTGGTATCCGGATTAGTGAGCCAGAAATTCGCTATACTGAAGTTTGACTCTATCACTGTCACGTTTCGGGATGTAGCGCAGCTTGGTAGCGCGCCTGCTTTGGGAGCAGGATGCCGCAGGTTCAAATCCTGTCATCCCGATTTGTTTTTTACGAAGTGCTGAGGGCGATCGCCCCCCATCACCATCAAAACCGACAATAAAACCCATACATTTTCCATGCCTGATTGACGGGTGTTGCTGGGATGCGATCGTATTGTTCTGCAAACGTTCCAGTTGAAGCTGAGATCCAGCAAGGGAACTTTAATGAGAGTGCATGGTCTAAAACGCAAGGGAGCAAAACCTTTAAT
>JAABSU010000241.1 GCA_011390265.1 Spirulina sp. | reverse complement strand
CAATTTTTGCCCGATGTGGGTCTGGTGTTTCAAAACCCCGATGATCAACTGTTTTGCCCGACGGTGTGGGATGAGTTGGCCTTTGGGGCGGAAAATTTGGGGTTATCGCCTTCAGAGGTGGGGGAACGGGTGGAGGCGGCCTTAGCCACAACGGGGATCGCGGCCTTGGCCCAACGCGCCCCCCATCAGTTATCGGGGGGGGAAAAATGTATGGTGGCGATCGCCGCCGTCCTCGTCCTTCAACCCCGTTTAATGCTTTACGACGAACCCACGGCCCATTTAGATCTCGCCGCCCGCCGGGCCTTAATTGAATTTTTCCACCGCGCCCCGGAAACGTTGCTAATTTCCTCCCATGATTTAGAGATGATCGCCGAAGTGTGCGATCGCACCCTCCTCCTCAACCACCACCACATCCTCGCCGACGGCCCCACGGCAAAAATTCTGGGCGATCGTGATCTCCTCACCGCCAACCGTCTCGAAGTCCCCCCTTCTTTGCAAGGGTAATGATCTCATCCAGGACAGTCACGGAGAAACCGGGTTGCGCTCATCCTCTCCTTTTCCCCCTAACCTCTCTTAAAAACCCGGTTTCTTGTTTCTCTCCTTTGTCCTCCTGCTAAATCCCCAAACCCCCAGAAAAATCGGTTAAGATCTACGGTTAACCCCCCCGTTGTCAAAAATTTGGTGAATTTGCCATGAAAACCCGTGCGCCCCTAGGCTACGCGCCACCAACGATCCGATCGCTCCAACTCCGGGATGTGGAGGCGATCGCCACCCTTGCGCAACGGGTATGGGATGACTCTCGCCGCCCAGATTGGCAAAAAATCCACAGCAAACTCACCCAATTTCAACAGTGGTTTGGTCTGCTCAACGTCCTGCGCCTCTTTCCCAACCTGATTCGCCACCAATTTTGCTTCTACGTCGCCGAGCAGGACAACCAACTGCGGGGCATGATCCATGTTTCCCCCTTCAACCGCAGCCGCACCACTTGGCGCGTTGAACAGGTGATGGTGGATGCCGCCACTCAAGCGATTCACTCTGGCCTGAACCTCAAAGATACCGGCTCTCAACTGTTGCGCCATTGCTTCGAGGCGATTTGGGAGGCCCGCACTTGGGTGCTGGAAGTGAATGTTCAGGATAAATCCACCCTGGCCCTCTATCGCCAAAATGGGTTTCAGCCCCTCGCTCAGGTGACATCCTGGGCCATTCCCCCCGCGGCCCTGGAGCGCATCGCCCACCATGAACCCTCTTTCCCCAACCTGTTACCGGTGGGGAATGCCGATGCCCAATTGCTCTACCAATTGGATACGGTGTCGATGCCGCCGCTATTGCGTCAGGTGTTTGATCGCCATGTGGAGGATTTTAAAACCCCCGTATGGGAGGCGATCGCCCATAAAATTCACCGCGCCATCAATCAAACCGAAGTAATCAGCGGCTATGTATTTGAACCCCAACGCAAGGCCGCCATTGGCCATTTCGCCCTAACGTTGCACCGGGGAGGCGACCTCCCCCACACCGCTGAACTCACCGTTCATCCCGCCTATACCTGGCTCTACCCCGAACTAATGGCCCACATGGCCAAGGTGGCCCAAACCGTCCCCGGCAAACCCCTCCAGATCACCTCCGCCGACTACCAAAGCGAACGGGAGGAATATTTAGAGAATCTGGGAGCCGAACGCTGCAATCATCACCTGTTAATGTCCCGCTCCGTCTGGCACAAACTCCGGGAAACCAAACCCCTCGAAGGGCTACAACTCCAGGATATGCTGGGGCTACAACCCGCCCGCACTCCCATCCCGACGCGGATGTCCTGGACAAAATTCCTCAAACGGGAAACCCCCCCGGAACCCCCGCAAAACCAGCCCCCCGAAACCCAAGCCTAAACCATGGAACGGCTTTCGGTTTTAGGGTTAGATGTGGGGCGTAAGCGGATCGGGGTGGCCGGTTGCGATGGCTTGGGCTTAATTGCCACGGGCTTAACGACGATTGTGCGCCAATCCTTTGCCGCCGATGTGGCGCAGTTTCAGGACTTAGTGAAGGAGCGGCAGGTGCAGCGGTTGGTGGTGGGGTTGCCCTATACGATGGATGGGGCGATCGGTCAGCAGGCGCAACAGGTGCAACACTATGCCCAACGCCTGGCCCGGGCTTTAGATTTACCCCTAGACTACATGGATGAGCGGCTCTCTTCCCTGGAAGCGGAAGCCCAAATGCAACAACAACGGCTCTCGCTGCGGGACAATAAGGGTCTGATTGATCGCAAAGCCGCCGCCATCATTCTCCAACAATGGCTCGATCAACGCCGTAATCCTCCTTCTTAACTGCCCATGTTTCCTAAAGCTGACCTCCTCAAAGGTGTTGAATACCGCGAAGAATTAACCCGGATTTTCGACCAAGCCGATCAGGCGGTGCGAACATGGGAGGTGGTGGTGACGGATTTTTTGCCGCCGCCGGTTTTGGCAGAAGCCACGCAAGTTTTAGGCCGGCTGACGGAAGTGGTGGGTTTGGCTTGGGGGGGATATCCCCAAGCGGAACGGCAACGGCTGGCGATCGCCCGCTCCGAATTACCCCTCGACACCGAACAGGTGGCTTTGGCAGCCCTAGAAATAGCGGGTAATTTCCTTTTTGACCCCGCCGATCATCGCGATTTCCTCGGCTCCATTTTAGGGACGGGAATCACGCGGGAGAAGGTGGGGGATATTGTTGTGTTGGGGGAACGGGGGGCGCAGATCGTCGTGGTGCCGGAGTTGGTGGATTTTTTCTGTGCCAGTTTGGTACAGGTGCGATCGGTGCCGGTGAAGACGCAACCGATGGCGTTGAGTGAGTTAAAGATTCGCCCCCCGAAACGGAAGGAGTTAACGACGGTGGAGGCTTCTTTACGGTTAGATGCGATCGCTTCTGCGGGGTTTGGGATGTCCCGCAGCAAAATGGCTGATGCCATCTCTGGGGGGGATGTGCGGGTCAATTGGAAAGACATTAGCCAACCGAGCCACAACGTCCAAGCGGGGGATCTGATTGCGATGCGGGGCAAGGGTCGCCTGGAGGTGGGGGAAGTGACGATTACGAAGAAGGAACGTTATCGGGTGCAGTTGACGCGGTTGGTGTAGGGGAGATCCCCCCGGCTACGCCGGCCCCCTTGAAAAGGGGGCTAAGATTCAAAACCCCCCTTTTTAAGGGGGGCAGGGGGGATCCCGCTTCGCCTAGGCTGACGATCCCCCCGGCTGCGCCGGCCCCCTTAAAAAGGGGGCTAAGATTCAGAACCCCCCTTTTTAAGGGGGGCAGGGGGGATCTATTGCGCTACAAATCCGAGAGTTAAGCTATCTGCCGCCAAGAAATGATCGAGATGATAGGCTCTTTCCTCCGTATCCAGCAAAATTTGCTCGTAGACGTAGCGGGTGGCGCGATCGCCTAAACTTTCCGCTTGGGTGGCTTGACGGCGGAGCACTTGGATAATCGCCTGCTCAACGGCCAGGTCATGCTCCACCATGGCGCGGCAGTTGAACACCCCATCGGCTTCTGGCGTAAAGCAACACAATTCCGCCAACTTCCCAAAACTGGCGGCGGGAATCCCCCCCAAACCATTGAGCCGTTCCCCCAACGCATGGACATGGCCCTGCACCGCCTCATAGCTCTCATTGAAAAAGGCATGGAGGGAGTAGAACTCCGCACCATTCACCACGAAATGATGCTTCTGGTATTGCAGATATAGCCCTTGGAAGCTGGCCAAGAGGATATTCAGCCCTTCACAGACCGGCGTTGTGACGCTGGGATCGAGGAGGACAGGGTTTTCCCCCACCGTGCCGAAGGCTTGGACGAGATTGTTCGTGGTCATTTGATAAGTATTCTCCCAAAATAAAATCAGCCAGTCGCCTGCTGAGGCTGGAATTCCTGAACATGAAATCCCTGATATCCTAGCTGTGTAGGCAATTATAGCGATAATCGCCAAGACTTCCCGTAGAAATCTGTTTAGATTTTATTGCTAATAGTTCTCATTTGTCTAGATTTAGGTCTATACTAACTTTAAAGTTCCTTGCAATTGTCCAGGGCAGTGGCCCTGCCCATCGACCTTATTCTTGCGATCGCCCTATGCCTCCCTATTCTCGTTTTGCGACCCATCCCACCACTGTTTTGACCCTCGCCGTCAATCCGAGCGATCGCTGGCAAGTGTATGCACGCCTCCAAGAACTCGAAATCCAATGTTGGTGTAGCCATCACCATCCTCTCCAGGTCGCCCTCAGCAGTCCGGGGGCCGCCATGCAGTGCTGGAGCGTGCTTCAACAGTTCACGGCTTCCCGCCAGGCCTTGATTGATTACCTCAAAACCTGTTGGCAATTGGCTTAACGGTTACGCCCTTTTTTTATCTGTCGTTTACTCTGTCATTTATAAACAATGTTGAAAACCACAAAAACCCCTATCCAATGCACTGGTACAGTATTGGGCTTCGTTTATAAAGAAGGCACAAAGCTCAAGTATTTACGGGTCACGGTTGAAGGCCGAGAATATTGGTTCAAGGTGGCCAAAGATCTCCGCAAAACCCTCGATCCTCAGATTCAACCGGGGGCAACGGTGTTGATTACGGGCCAACAGGGGCGATCGCCCCAAACCGGCATCCTCAAGCTCAAGGCGGAAGCCGTCACCCTCGCCGGAGCCAACCGGACAACCCAACCCGCCCCCAAAACAAAGCCCGCCACAATCCTCGTCTGCCAAAAATCCAGTTGTCGGAAACGAGGGGCGGATCGGGTTTGCCAGGTTTTAGCGGCGGAAATGCGCGATCGCCAATTGGATCACATCACGATCAAGCCCACCGGCTGCCTCAAACAGTGCAAACAGGGGCCGAATCTGGTGTTTTTGCCGGAACGGGCGAAATATAGTCAGGTTAAGCACCATGAGATTCCCAAGCTGGTGGCCAAGCACCTCGCGCCTGGGGGCTAAAAAAAACCCCAGGGGTGAGCTGGGGTGGGTTGGGGTTATATTGGTTCTGG
>JAABSU010000240.1 GCA_011390265.1 Spirulina sp. | reverse complement strand
GTAGGGGCGCAATGCTTGCGCCCTGCCCTCCCTTGCGCCCTCCCTTGCGCCCCCCGCATACCGCCTCTCCCCTTCAACAAACCCAATGGCTACAATAAAAACACCCACTCAATGCAATCCCCATGGCCCTCACCCTAGAACAGATCCAAGCCGAAATTAACGCCCTCCCCCCCCAAGACATTGCCCACCTTCGAGAATGGCTAATCGCCCAAGATTGGCAACAATGGGATCAACAAATTGAAGCCGATAGCAACAGCGGCAAACTTGACTTTCTTTTGGCAGAAGCAATGGATGCAAAAAAAACAGGAACCCTGGAGGATTTATAGGTGCATCGAACAACACCACAATTTTGGCAACGCTTCTACCAACTTCCTCCCGATATCCAAAAAATAGCCCGGAAAAACTTTAGCCTATTCAAGCGCGATCTGAATCATCCTTCACTGCAATTTAAAAAAGTCGGCAAATATTGGTCAGCCCGCATCGGACTGAATTACCGCGCCCTCGCTGTTCAAGATGGCTCCGATTTTATCTGGGTCTGGATTGGTAGTCACGATAAATATGATCAGATGTTGAATTAATTAACCACCATCACAACTCAAAAAGCGCATTGATAATACAACTTGATCAACTGCTCCTCATGCAACGTTGCTAAACCATAGGTCTTGCCCTGTAAATCCACAAACTCAACCTCAAAAACCCCCGGCTCATACACCTCAACAATCGTCCCCACTTGCCCCCGACATAAATTTTCCTGGGGTAAATTTGTCATCAACGCAACAACATCTAAAATTTCCATAATTCCCTCACAAAATATAACAAGTGATCAACCGAGGAAAACTCTCCCCAGACGGAACAATCCAAATACTTCTAATCACAGCAGTCTTTTCATTCCGCGTCATTTCAAAATCAAGTTGGTATTTTTGACCATATTGACTTAGACTCGTGGCGATCGCCTCTTTTTCCTGAAGCACCTCCTTTAACTTACTGCGTAGATCATTGGCATTATCTAGATTAATGCCAAGAGCCGATTGAAAAACCAGAGCCTTGTGTTTTCCTTCTGGATGATTAGGATTTAACGAATAGCCCTCCAATTTTTCAAAAGGGATGACAGCCTGTTCTGGGTTAGGAATTTTCATCACACATTCAGGATTCAACATTTGAGCAGCCCAAAAAACCTAACACCCGCCCCGCCACAACCCGCAACGCCCCCACAAAATCCGGCCCCTGCGGCTCCACCTGCTGCTCCTGCTTCTTCTTCCCAAACGGCCAAACCATAGCCCCCTCCCCAAAAAAACATCCCCCCATCCTAACCCAAAAACCCAAGGGCGCAAGCATTGCGCCCCTACAAGCACATCGTAGGGGCGCAATGCTTGCGCCCTCCCTTGCGCCCCCCGCATACCGCCTCTCCCCTCCAACAAACCCAATGGATACAATGGCAACACCCACTCAACTCTGGATTATTAACCCAATGGGGCCAGCAAGAGCCGTTAAGCGTCGCCCAGGTGTTGCGAGGAGAATGAGGCGTGAGACCTGGCCCAGGGTGCGGGGAAATTTGCGACACTGGAGAGGGCCGATTAGATCGAACTTGGAGGATTCATGAGCTACGATTATGACCTGTTTGTGATTGGGGCAGGATCGGGGGGCATCGCCACCGCCCGCCGTGCCGCTGAATATGGGGCGAAGGTGGCGATCGCCGAATCTGGCCGCCTGGGGGGAACCTGCGTTAATCGAGGTTGCGTCCCCAAAAAACTGATGGTCTATGCCTCCCACTTTCCCGCCCAATTTGAAGAAAGTCGTGGCTATGGCTGGACTGTTACCCCTGGCGGTTTTGATTGGCCCACCCTGATGGGGGCGGTGAATGGGGAAGTCGATCGCCTCAATGGCATCTATCAGAAAATGCTTGATAACTCCAAGGTGGAAGTCTTCCGCCACTACGCCCATTTTCTTGATCCCCACACCCTCGCCGTTGGGGATCAAAAGATTACCGCTGAACGGATCTTGATTGCTGTGGGGGGCAAACCCGTCAAGCCCACCACGATCCCCGGCATTGAACACACCATCACCTCCGATGAAATTTTCCATCTCCCGGAACAGCCCAAACGGATCGTCATTTTAGGGGGCGGCTACATTGGCTGTGAGTTTGCCTGTATTTTGCATGGGCTGGGATCGGAAGTGACGCAAATTATCCGCGCTGACCATATCCTGCGGGGCTTTGATCAGGATATCCGCAACCAGATCCAAACGACGATGATTGAGCATGGGATCAAGATTCTTACCCAAACGAATCCTGTGGACATTCAGCCCAGTGAACAGGGGCTAATGGTTAAAGTCCAGGGTCTCGAAGGCGAAGAAACGGTGATCGCCGATGTGGTGGGTTTGGCGGCAACAGGCCGTAAACCCAACTTGGCAAACTTAGGCCTGGAAAGTACGGGCGTGGAAGTGAAGGAGGGGGCGATCGCCGTCAACGAATTCAGCCAAACCGCTGAACCCCATATTTACGCCGTTGGGGACTGCACCGATCGCATCAACCTTACCCCCGTCGCCATCCAAGAGGGCCGCTGCCTTGCTGATAGTGTCTTTGGGGGCCAATCAAAACTGATGAGCTACGAATACGTCCCCAGCGCCGTCTTCACCACCCCCGAAGCCGCCACCGTCGGCATGACCGAAGCGGAAGCCCGCGCCCAGTATGGCGATGCGGTCAAG
The DNA here is from genome assembly GCA_011390265.1 of Spirulina sp. Classification (GTDB taxonomy): domain Bacteria; phylum Cyanobacteriota; class Cyanobacteriia; order Cyanobacteriales; family Spirulinaceae; genus Spirulina. The sequence continues at coordinate 2,277 of JAABSU010000240.1, read as the reverse complement.
GTCTACCGCAGCCAATTCCGCCCCATGTACTATGTTTTGCCGGGGAAAACCGAAAAAACCCTGATGAAACTGATCGTCAACACCGAAACCGACCAGGTGTTAGGGGCGCACATGGTCGGGGATGATGCGGCGGAAATTATCCAGGGGGTGGCGATCGCCCTCAAAGCTGGCGCAACTAAGGCGGACTTTGATGCCACCGTCGGCATTCACCCCAGCGCGGCGGAAGAATTCGTGACGATGCGCTAAACCCTAGGGCTGACAACCGATGGCAAACTTCAGGGAACTTGTCACCGGTTGATCCAGTCCTACCGTAAGCAGATAGCAAGCCCCAATCTCCCACTGGGAAAGCTCCACGCTCAGGTATCCGGCAGTTTGTCGCTGGGTCGTAATTGTATCCTGGGCGGTTTTTAACGCCAGGGTTCCCCCTCCCGGTAACTGCACCCGCGCCCGCAGCGGGGTTTGGCTCATCCAATCCCCTGCTTGGGCCGCCAACGGGTCATAATCCACCGAGAGGCGCACCACACCACTGGCGGTCATCCACAGCCGTTCGACTTGGGTTTGTCGAGGGGAAAGGCTGATGGCGAGGAGATCGAGGACTTCCTTAGCCACCAACAGGGATAAGACCATTTGTTGCTCCAATGTGGCTTGGCCATAGTCCACCGGCAGCAAGGCCGCCAGTTTTTGCCGTTGCCGCTCTTGATCCGCAGCGGAGAACCGCGTCGGACAAAGGCTAGGGGAAAGTCGAATCCGAGCCATCACCTCGTTGAGGGTTTGGGCATAGTCGGGGAACAGGGGCTGTACGGCGTTGACCATTTTGGCGGTTTGGGGCCGGACTGAGCCGATCACCTGACTACAGGCTTCGAGGAGCTTGGCCAATACCTGGGGCGGCATGGCCACGGGAAGGACATCGGTGAGATGGGGGAGCCAAAGCTGTTGAGCACGGGTGAGTCCCCCAGCGAGGTCATCACTGTAATCGACACGATAGACTTCTCCTTCTCGCTCCCAGGGGAAGCGGGGCGGATTGCGTTGCATTTCACTGTAAAGTCGCTGTTTGAGCAAGGTTTGAAAACGTTTTTGCACGGTTGGAAGGTCTCCCAGGGAAAAAGGTTGAGGGGTTTGAGCAGATTCACCACCATTGGAAGATGCCACATCCCACGCCTCGTCTTCCCAGTTGCAGGAATCATCGAGGTTGCTTTCTCCGTCCTGAGGAGATGAATCCCAGGAAGGCAGGACAAAATCGCGACCCTGTTTGAGAGAAGATTGTTTGGATTTGGACTGTTGCGCAAAACTGGCAAGCAGCTCCTGACACAACCAATCCAAATTGTTGTTCATGTTACTATTCATTTCGAGATGCCCCTGATCAGGATGCTGAACAGTTCCGAATGTCCCAGGCAATGGTTAGAATCTTAAACCACTGTTTTTCGGTCTGCGTCGGGGTGAGGGAAAGGGCCTTGGCGATCGCCCCCATCTCCTGCCCCGCCTGCTTCAGTTCTAACAGGGTTTGCTGTTGTTCCGTGAGTTCGCTGTGAAAATGTTGCCATTCCTGGGGGGTTAACCCTAGATTACGCTCTAAATCCGCTTCAAGCCACTGATGCACCAATTCCCAGCGATGGGAGAGGGCAAACCGGACGAGATGGTATTTAAAGCGTTGCTGTAAATAATCCCGCTGCCGGGGGCTGAGGTCTAAAATCGCCTCGATTTCCGGGGCGGACAGATCCTTGAGCCGCAAAATAAAGTAATTGGCGCAATCCTGTTGCTCCCGCTCTTCAAAATAGCGCAGGACTTCCTCAATGATTGTTTCACATAAACTTCCCTCACTGCTACCGGGGGGTTCATGGCTGAGGATTAAGCGCAGTTGCTGAATCAGGGGATCATGGCGATCGCCCTCCCCGCCCCCATAACCCCCTTCAGCGGCGCTGTCCATATCTACGGAAGCCTCTAGGGGTTGTTTTTGGGAAAAGGTTTGGGCGCGGAGGATGATCAATTGCTGCGATCGCCGTCCCGGTAGAGGAATGCGCCGCTTGCCATAGCGTTCACAAAAGGCCATATATTCCGCCAATTCAAGGAGCGATCGCGGCGTATAGGTTCCCGGCAACCCCGTCTCACGGCGAAAAATATTCAACGCTTCCAAATAAAAACCCTGCAAAAAATCCTCAATCAGCGCCACCCGGCCCTGATAGCTGCTGGCCCCTTGGGGGGGCAAAATGTAGCGGTAGACAATGGAACTAAGCAAACTCTGTAAATGTACCCGGCCCCGGCTCGATCCCAGCTTGTAGT
>JAABSU010000239.1 GCA_011390265.1 Spirulina sp. | reverse complement strand
CGACCCAGCCAACCGACCGATTGATCGTCAAACCCTGATTTACTCCGGGACACACCACATTACCCTCAAACTTCCTGAAGCCACCCCCTAAGCCATGCCCATTCCTTTACCCGACCTCGACGATCGCTCCTACGCCGATTTGGTGGTGGATGCGATCGCCCAAATTCCCATCGAAGCCCCCGAATGGACAGACCACAACCCCGCCGATACCGGGATCATCCTCATTGAACTCCTGGCCTGGCTGACGGAAATGGTGCTCTACCGAGTTAATCAAGTTCCGGAACAAAACCAAGCCCAATTTTTAAGCCTCCTCAAAGGTCAGCCCTGGGTCTTGCCCCCCGACCTCAACCCCGCCCAGCAATTCGCCTTAGTTCAGACTGAAATCCAAACCACCCTCGCCGACCTGCGACGACCCTATCGCGCCGTCACCAATCCTGATTTTGAGCAACTCATCCTCTCAGATTGGGCTAAAACCCAATATGCCCAGCGCGAATTCGGCGCAGCCGGTGCGATCGCACGGGTCAACTGTCTACCCGAACGCGACCTAGAAAACGCCGATATTAATCAACCCATTGAAGCCCATATCAGCCTCGTCATTCTGCCCCGCCATCCTCTGACCGATGCAGCGGAGGGGATGCGTCTGCGTCAGGATCTCAAACGCTTCCTAGACCAACGCCGTTTGATTACCACTCGGCTCCATGTGGTAGAACCCAGTTTCGTCACCATTACCCTAGCCGCCACCCTCTACCTCCAGGACAGTGCCAAACCCCCCGATGTCCGCCGCGAGGCCGAGCGTCAGATTCACGCTTTTTTTGCCCCCTTGGATTCTGAGGAATTTTGGCAAGGTCAAGGCTATCCCTTTGGCGCGGATATTTACCTGTCGGAGCTTTATCAACTCCTCGATGACCTGCCCGGTGTTGACCATGTAGAAGATATTGAACTGACGGGAGTAGACCCGATGCGGCAACAGTTTAACGATCACGGTCAATTAGTCGGCCTGATGCTCCAAGCCCACGAACTGGTACAGATTCAGATCGCCGCCTTACCCACCCTGCAACGTTTTGGAGACCAATGGCAACCCAACACCCCCTAAGCCACTATCTTGATTATCTTCCCGCCTATCTCCAGACCGATCCGTTTTTGGGGCGATTTTTACTGGCCTTTGAGCAGGTGCTCACGGGTGTGCCTGACCATGAACCCCAACCCTTTCAGCCCCAAATTATCACCCGTGAGTCAGGGGCAAATTACGGATTAGAAACGATCATCGGGCAAATTCACACCTATCTTGACCCCCAACAGACCCCGGCGGAATTTTTGCCCTGGCTGGCGGGTTGGATTGCTTTGAGTCTCCGGGAGGATTGGGATGAGGCGGTGAAGCGGCAATTTATTAGCCAGATGGTGCCGTTGTATCGCATTCGCGGCACGGTGCGGGGGCTGAAAAAAATGCTTTCGATTTATCTGGAGCATTCCGGGTTGAGCTATCCCAATCGCACGATTTCCGTCATGGAATTCGAAGATCGCCCCCATTATTTTCAGGTGCAGTTAGTCTTGCCCAGCAATCAAGTTTTGCAGCCCGATCGCTACTGGCGGGAATGCCGCGCCGCCCAGGCGATTATTAACCAGGAGAAGCCCGCCCATACCTTCTATGCCCTGCGGATTCTCACCCTGACGATGCACATCAGCAAAACCTGGGGGGGCTGCTATCCGTTTACGATGTTTGATCAACCCCCGCAGCAGATTGTGTCGGTGGAGGCCCGTGTCACCCTGGATGAATCCTTTGATTCTCGGCTGGCCGAGCAAATTTTAATCCGGATTCAGGGTAAAACGTCAGTTCTTGAGCCGCAGGGTAGCCAGATGGGGCCAGTGGTGCGCCAGACGGTGTTTTATGAAAAGCTGCTGGCGAATCCGACGGGGTTCTTTGTGGCGTTGGCGAATTTGAGTCATGAAACCCTCTCCGGAACCCTCAGCGTCACCCTGCACTTTAACCTCAACCAGCAGCCATTCACGGCCCCTGTGTTCGATGCACCCTTTACCATCCAGCCTAACCTCCGGATTTATCGCCCCCTCAATCGCCTGACAGCGATGCCCGGCAATACCCGCCTCAACGCTGAAGGCAGTCAAGGCTTCCGGCTCCAGTCTGCGCCCCCCCTCGAAGTTCATCGCGCCCAGATCAGCCCCATCGACGGCAATACCCGCCTTGGCCCTGCGATCGGTAACACAATGCGCCTGGTTCACGATGCCCGTCTCCGCATCTACCAGCCCCGCCCCCGACCCGACCAAATGCAGGGCAATACCCGCCTTGGTTTTGAGGTGGGCCAGGGCTTCCGACTCCCCAGGAATGCCGACGCACAGCCGCTTCAGGTCTGTATTCCCAACAGTGAATACAAGATCGGCAACACGCGCCTCGGCCCTGCGATCGGTCATACGATGCGCCTCGTCACGACCTCCCAATGGGAAGAAACACTCTACAACTTCCGCCTGTTTAATATCCCTGCCAAGCGGCGCATTGAAATTGAAGCGTTGGTGGAAGTGGATGGGGCTGATCCGATCGCAACCCGTCAGATCAGCCATCTGCTCATTCTCCGGATGCAGTCCCAAACCTCGCAATTCCGACCCTTTACCCCAGAATTGGAATTTTTCTCCTGGGGGATACGGGCGACCCATCATCTGCCCTACCAACGCTTCCTCGACAATTTTCGTGGCTTTTTCGTCGTCCTCGATAATCTCAACGATTGCGCAGTGACGGGACGGGTCACAATCAAGCTCAATTTTACCCTCAATACAAAGCCGCTATCTTTGGTGATTGTGGCTGAGGATTTTGCCTTAAATCCCCGCGATCATGCCCTCGAAATTTGCCAATCTCAGGGCGATGGCATGGTGACGGGAAATACAATTCTCGGACGTTTAACGCCCTATATGTTAGAGGCGATGACCCCTCAAGAGGAGGTGTGGATTGAATAGTTTGATCTCATATTTTTAGGATTGGGTAAATTGGAGGTTCAATGGCAGATTTCATTTTGACAACAGGGGATTTGGCGATGTTTAATCCGACGTTTGGATCTGCGATCGTGACGGTCATTCCGGGTAATTTAACGGGGACGGGGAAAGGTATGATTAATAAAAAAATGGTCTGTGTCGATGGAGATGAAAAAACCGTCATGGTTCCCGGTTGTCCCTACATAACCGCTTCCCACCCCATACCGGGTGTGGGGATGTTGAGCATTGCCTCGTTGGGGGCGGATCAAAAAGCGAAACGCACAAAGTCGAATCATAAACCCGTGTTACTCAAAGGCAGCACATTCACGGCGAAATTTCAGGTAATGGTTCCCGCTCAACAACCCACGCCCGCCGGGCCGATTCCTGATCCTGCTCCTCAATATTCCGGAACGGGGACATTTATGACCACCAATATGCGCGTTAAGGGGGTATAATGATGGAGAATTTTAATGATCATTCGGTGAAATCTGAATAACACTGTATCATAGGGTATTATTTAAGGATTTCGTGGGATTAAAGTTTAGCGGCACAGAGGTATAAGGTCATTATGGTTTATTCACGAAAAAATAAAGCCAAGCAGACCACAGCAATGGTGAGCCAGTCGCCGATTGTCGCTGTTCAACGCTCTGCTGTGCCGCTGGATACGCCAGAGTTCACCCTCGGCAATCAGGCTCTGGGTCATCTTTTCAAAGCCCAGGAGCAGCCGAATGGGTCAGGTTTGCGATCGCGCCCCCTTGCTCCGGGTCGCCCCTTGTTTCAAGGGTTATCTCAGGAGTTACCGCTACAGGCGAAGTTGACATTGACTCAAGCAGGCGATCGCCACGAACACGAAGCCGATCGCGTCGCGGCACGAGTGGTACAGCGGCTCCAAACACCGACAACCGCATCGGGATCAGGAAACCCGTCAGTGATGCCCAAGCTGCTTTCTGTTCCCAGTGGTAATCAAGGGGGGGCGATCGCGCCCCCCCTCGAAACCGCCATTAAACAACAACAGGGTAAAGGAAACCCCATAGCTGAAGATATCCGTGAACCCCTTGAACAGGCTTTTGGTGTCGATTTTAGCCATGTCAAAATTCACACCGATGGAACATCTGAGCAGCTCAACCGTTCGATTTCCGCCTTGGCATTTACCACTGGAAAAGATATCTTTTTTAAGCAGGGTGCGTATCAACCCAGAAGTCCTAAAGGCCAAGCCCTGCTCGCCCACGAACTCACCCATGTGGTGCAGCAAAATCAACCCCTCAAAACGTTACAGCGCAAGGTAGACACGCCCCAAAAACCACAACCTGCCCAAACGGTAGAGATCATCGATTTATTGCCAGAACTTTCACGGGAAATTCAAGCATTTTCGCCCAATTGGTTAGACTCTGACCCCAGTGAAATTGAGCTATGTCCTTGGCTCAAAGTGGTCAAGCCAAGTATCAAAGTTCAACAAGATTCTAATCACCGCAATTTAGATATTCAAGGAGGAATTGAACTCAACCTTGGCACTGCGATCGCTGTTCAGCCTAAAAGCACGTTAAAACTAAGCTATAAGAGTCAAACCAAACAGTGGGATTACAAAAGTGAAAATATCGCCATCAGTGCCACCATTACAGATATTCTCAAGTTCGATGCCCAAGATATTACATATGATCGCACTCAAAAATCATTCAACATTGCGAAAGCCGGCATAACAATTCCCAATCTCAACAACGCAGAAGCCTCTGTCACAAAAGCCAAGATCGATGCTCAAGGATTGACCTGGGAAAAAGTCGATCTAAATGTCAAAAATATTGCCTTAGGGAACTATGTAAAGATCACTGATGCTAATGCTGAAATTGCTGGATCAGCCGCACAGTACAAATCACAATTCAAAGGTGATTTTGCTGTAACCTTGGGTTCCTCTGACTTAGTTGAAGTTCAAGGTTATGGCCAGCTCACCATTGACTATGACAACGGTGTATGGAGTTGTCCACAAAATAATGTAACGTTGAGCGGTGCGATC
>JAABSU010000238.1 GCA_011390265.1 Spirulina sp. | reverse complement strand
GATCATGCAGCCTTAGGCGGAGTAGGATCCCCCCTGCCCCCCTTAAAAAGGGGGGTTTTGGATGAACCCCCTTTTTAAGGGGGGCGGCGTAGCCGGGGGGATCGTCAGCATCAAAACGCAGCAGATCGCCCCCAAATTAGGCTACTAACTAGGCAAATCCGTCACGGCCCCCAAATGGCTAGAGGAAACCAGTTTCGCATATTTTGCCAACACGCCACGGGTATAGCGGGGGGCCGGCGGTTGCCATTGGGCGCGACGCTGGGCCAGTTCCGCCTCATCAACATTTAGCGTCAGACTACGATTGTGGGCATCGATGGTGATGGAATCCCCTTCGGCAACAAGGGCGATCGCCCCCCCCACCGCCGCCTCCGGGGCCACATGGCCCACCACTAACCCATAGGTTCCCCCAGAAAAGCGCCCATCGGTGATTAAACCCACGGAATCCCCCAAGCCTGCGCCAATAATCGCTGACGTGGGGGCGAGCATTTCCCGCATTCCGGGGCCGCCCTTGGGGCCTTCGTAGCGCACTACCACCACATCCCCGGCTTGGATTTTGCCGGCGAGGATTGCATCGAGGCATTCTTCTTCCGAGTTAAAGACGCGGGCGGGGCCGGTAATACTGGGGTTTTTCACGCCGCTGATTTTGGCCACACTGCCATTTTCCGCGAGATTGCCCTTGAGGATGGCTAAATGGCCGGTGGTATAGACCGGGCGATCCCAAGGGCGGATCACATCCTGATCGGGGCGGGGTTCGTCGGGGATCTCAGCGAGGACTTCAGCCACGGTTTGGCCGGAAATGGTGAGGGCATCGCCATGGAGTAGGCCATGGTTGAGGAGCATCTTCATCACCTGGGGAATGCCCCCGGCTTGGTGGAGATCCGTGGCCACATAGCGGCCGCTGGGTTTGAGGTCGCAAATCACCGGCACACGCCCCCGGATCGTTTCAAAATCATCAAGGGTCAGTTCAACGCCGATGGTATTGGCGATCGCCAACAAATGCAGCACCGAATTCGTCGAACCCCCTACCGCCATGATCACGGCGATCGCATTTTCAAAGGCCTTGCGGGTGAGAATCTGGCGGGGCAAAATTTGCTGCCGCACCGCCTCCACCAACACCCGCGCCGAAGCCGCCGTACTTTCGGCTTTTTCGGCATCCTCCGCCGCCATCGTTGAGGAATAGGGCAAGCTCATCCCCATGGCCTCAAAGGCCGAAGACATTGTATTAGCGGTGAACATCCCCCCACAGGAACCGGCCCCAGGGCAGGCGTTGCGCTCAATGGCCGTTAGGGTTTCTGTATCGATTTTGCCCGCACTGTATTGGCCCACCGCTTCAAAGGCACTGACCACGGTGAGATCCTGGCCATCGTAATGCCCCGGCTTAATCGTGCCCCCATAGACAAACACCGCCGGAATATTGAGGCGGGCCATGGCGATCATCGCCCCTGGCATATTTTTATCACAGCCGCCAATGGCCAAAACGCCATCCATACTTTGGCCATTACACACCGTCTCAATGGAATCGGCAATCACATCCCGGGACACCAGGGAATATTTCATCCCTTCGGTTCCCATGGAAATGCCATCGGAAATCGTAATCGTGCCAAACAGTTGGGGCATCGCCCCCGCTGCCTTCAGGGCTGCTTCCGCCGTCGTGGCCAGATCGCCAATGCCCATATTGCAGGGGGTGATCGTACTGTAGCCACTGGCCAAGCCAATAATCGGCTTCGTAAAATCATCATCCCCAAATCCCACGGCCCGCAACATCGCACGATTGGGCGATCGCTGCACCCCCTGAGTGACAACTTGACTTCTGCGGTTCTCAGACATAACGCTTATTCTCAAACAAGATTCTCCTTCTTAATGTGCCACGTTAGGGGGACACTACTCATCTCCGTTGAACCGAGGCTTCCATAGAAGCTCTAGAATAGAAATCAATGGCCAAATGGCGGCTAAACCAGTATTATTTCAGGAACGACCTGAAAACCAGAGTGCATCTGCGAAAATTGAAATTAACTCCCACGGGGGATAATTCCCTAATGCTCCCCCCTACCCCCTAACTTCAAACCGAGTGATCATGGACACAGCAGAACTTTTGCAACGCTATGCAGACGGAGAGCGAGACTTCCGAGGCCTAGAACTACGGAACGCTTTCCTCGGCGGTGCGAATCTGACTGAGGCCAATTTTCGGGAGTGCGATCTCAGCGGTGCGAACTTAATTGGGGCGAAGTTAGTGCGGACAAACTTCCGAGAAGCGAACCTCACCGAAGCCCATCTTGAAGCGAACCTCACCGAAGCCAACCTGATCAGCGCCAACCTCCACAACGCCAATATGACTGGGGCCAAGGTGCGGGATGCCAGTTTGCGGGCGGCCAATTTGCAGGGGGCGATTCTCAAATCTGCTGATTTTACCGATGCAATTTTGAGTGAGGCGGATCTGCGGGATACGGATATGAGCCGCACCTGTTTGATCCGTTGCCATTTGGGGCGCTCGAAGATGATGAAGACGCTGCTCATGGAAGCGAATCTCACCGAAGCCAATTTAACCAATGCGATTTTGATGGAGGCCAATCTCCATGGGGCCAACCTGACGGGGGCCATTCTGCACGGTGTTAATGCCACCAATGCCAATGCCAGTGATGCAGACTTTAGCCGGGCCCAGATGAACAGCGCCAACTTGGCCAGTATTAATCTGCAACGGGCCAATCTCCGAGCCGCTAACCTCTCTTGGACAACGTTGCGGGGGGCGGATCTGACGGAGGCGAAGTTATATCGGGCCAAGCTCTGTTGGTCGAACCTGATTGGGGCGAAGTTGGTGGATGCGGTGCTGATTGATGCCAATATTCATGAAACCAATTTTCGCAATGCCGATTTAACCCGCGCTGTGATGCCCAATGCGGGGACGGGGGAATCTGCCTCGACCTCAACGGAGGTGAGTGATCAGTTAATGGCGTTGCGGGAACAGATTATGAAGGGGCGCGGTTAGGGCCAAGAGGCCCCTTTCAACGCCACAATGGAAGGATGGTTGATCTGAAATCACAACGCATCACTATGGACAAGGCACCGAAAATCTGGCTCTACGACACGACGCTACGGGATGGCGCTCAACGGGAAGGCATTGCCTTATCTATTGAAGATAAGCTCAAGATTGCCCGGAAGCTGGATGAAATGGGGATTCCCTTTATTGAGGGGGGATGGCCGGGGGCAAATCCAAAGGATGTGCAGTTTTTTTGGCGGCTTCAGGAGGAGCCGTTAAAGCATGCGGAGATTGTCGCGTTTTGTTCGACGCGGCGGCCGGGGAAGTTGGCGGCAGAAGATCCCCTGTTTAAGGCGATTTTGGCGGCGGGGACGCGGTGGGTGACGATTTTTGGCAAGTCTTGGGATCTCCATGTGACGGCGGGACTGCAAACGAGTTTGGCGGAAAATGTGGCGATGATCCGCGATACGGTGATGTATTTGCGAAGTCAGGGGCGGCGGGTGATCTACGATGCGGAGCATTGGTTTGATGGCTACCGGGCCAACCCAGATTACGCCCTGGAAACGCTGCGGGCGGCCTGGGAGGCGGGGGCGGAATGGTTGGTGTTTTGTGATACCAATGGCGGGACGTTGCCCCATGAGATTGGCCAGATTGTGGCGGAAGTTTATGCCGCTTTGCCGGGATTAACGCAGGAGGCTGATGCGCCTCGGTTGGGGATTCACACCCATAATGATTCAGAAACAGCGGTGGCTAATGCGATCGCCGCCGTCATGGAAGGGGCCGCCATGGTGCAGGGGACGATCAACGGCTATGGGGAGCGGTGCGGTAATGCTAATCTTTGCTCGATTATTCCCAACTTACAGCTTAAATTGGGCTATGACTGTATTGCGCCGGAGCAGTTGCAGCAGTTGAGCCGCACCAGTCGGGCGATTAGTGAGTGGGCGAATTTGGCCCCCGATGATCATGCGGCGTTTGTGGGGCGATCAGCCTTTGCCCATAAGGGGGGGATTCATGTTTCAGCGGTGGCCCGCAACCCCTTGACCTATGAGCATATTGCCCCGGAAGCTGTGGGCAATGAGCGGCGGATTGTCATTTCTGATCAATCGGGGTTGAGTAATATTCTCGCCAAGGCCCGCAGTTTTGGGATGGAGTTAGATCCCAAAGGGGCAAGCTGTCGGGAGATTTTGCAGCAGTTGAAGCAGTTGGAAAGTGAGGGTTATCAGTTTGAGGCGGCGGAAGCGAGTTTTGAACTGTTGATGCGATCGGCTTTGGGCCAGCGGCAACCCCTGTTTACGCTCAAGGGGTTCCAGGTGCATTGTGATATTTTGCAGGGGATGGGGCGTACCTGCGGGGAAAATGCGATCGCCACGATCAAACTCAGCGTCAATGAGGAAAATCTCCTCGAAGTGGCGGAAGGCAACGGCCCGGTTTCGGCCCTCGATGCTGCCCTCCGCAAGGCCCTCACCAATTTCTACCCCGACATTGCCACGTTCCACCTCACGGACTACAAAGTGCGGATTTTAGACAGCACCTCGGGAACGGACGCGAAAACGCGGGTGTTGGTGGAATCCAGCAATGGCGAAGAACGCTGGACGACGGTGGGGGTTTCCACCAACATCATTGATGCGTCCTATCAAGCGGTGGTGGAGGGGATTGAATACGGTTTACTGTTAAAGGCTAGCAATCCGGTGGCTGTGGGTTAGATTCCTAACCAAAGGTGGTGCCATTCCAGCCCCACATTGCGCCCTTAGCATCGGCAAATTCGATATAAACCCGGTTCATGGCAACCCCCAATTGGGCCGCCACTTCAGCACAAAAATCCTGGCTCATGGCTTGGGTTTGGGTGGGTTGCATGGTGCCGACGCTTTTAATTTCCACATAGCAGGCGGGTTCGGTTGTGCCGGCAAACGTCATCGGCACACCGGATTCAAAGGAGGTCATCACATAGGATTCGGGCTTGCCTAAATGTTTGGCCAGTTTGGCGGATAGTCCTTTGAGGAGGGCTTCCACTTGGGCG
>JAABSU010000237.1 GCA_011390265.1 Spirulina sp. | reverse complement strand
CTCTGGTTGGATCAGTGGGCCAGCGGTTGGATTGCCCAGTTGCCGGCCTGGATGGGGGTGTTGAATGGGTTGATTTTAGGCCTTGCCTGGGTGATCAAGATTCTGCTGACGTTGGCGCTCTTGTTGCTCACGGGCTTTCTACTCCTCCAATTTGGCACGCTGATCGGCTCCCCCTGGTATGGCCAACTGTCCGAAGCGGTGGAGCGATCGCGCCTCGGCTATGCGACGGTGATTGATGTGGGTATTGTTCGAGATTTGGGCCGGGCGATTTTGTTTGAATTGAAAAAATTGCTGTTGTGGGGGGCGATCGCCCTCCTCCTCCTCCTCCTCGGCTTCATTCCGGGGGTCGGTGCTCTGGCCATTTCCCTCGGTTGGTTCAGCCTCACCGCCTTAATCACCTGCCTCGATTTCCTCGATGGCCCCTCCGAGCGTCGGCGCTACCCCTTCCGCCGCAAGCTGTCCCTCGTCTTCCAAACCTTCCCCGCCAGTGCCAGCTTTAGCGTCGTTTGCTGCCTGCTGATTACGATCCCCTTTTTAAACCTGCTCACCATCCCCCTCTGTGTGGTGGCGGGGACGATGTTTTGGTGCGATCGCCTCGCCCCCCGCCTCGAACCCACTCCCCCCAGCGCAGAAACCCTCCCCCCCAACGAATAATCGCACAGTTGAACAAACTGTGCGATTACCCTGGCTCAAGGTGCTCAAAACATAAAGTGTTTTTCAAAAATCCGTCATCCGTCTAGCTTAATTGCTATTCTGACTCGCGGTTTGGATGTACAGAATGAGCAAGAAAACGGTCGGAACTAGCACAAAAAGAATCGTTGCAATAAAGCCCAAGTCGTTGACCTGCATAGTTAACCTCTGAAAAAATAGATACTCCTAGGATATCACCCTCAGGGGGCGAAACAGATCCGCCCCCATGCACGGAGTTTCAGGGGATGGGGCGATTGCCTCCGGATTCAAGCCCTAAGGCTTAGTCCGAACCGTCACATCCCCGCTATTGACCACCGTTTGACAGGCGAGGCGATAGGTATCGGGCTTTTTGCGAAGTTTGCGATCTTCCGTTTCGGTGCGCTCAGAGAGACCCGCTGCACCGGACAACACCTCGACAATACAGGTTCCACACTGACCATAACCGCCACAGTTGGTCAGCTTACCCTTGAGGGTGTAGAGGTCTACTTGATTTTGCAACGCCTGTTCCCGAAGGTTTGCACCGTTCGCCGCAATCACATCCTGTTTCAGACCTTGTTTTTCATTAATAAACGTAATGTTCGCCATGGGTACTCCTGCTCTGGGCTGGGGAAAACTGCAACAATTGTATGAAGAAATGCTAACTTTTTTAAACTATTTTAACAATTCTCCCTAGGGCAGATCAAAAATCCGATTCTCCGGCACATTGCTCACCGCCCGCTGGAGTTCAGCAATGGAGCGGTTGTAGGTAATGATCGCCGTCAGTAAATTACCGCTTGCCCTGGTCAATTCTGTTTGTGCGGTAATCACATCGGTTTGTGTACCGACTCCGGCATAGAGCCGTAATCGCGCCAAGCGTAAGCTTTCCTCAGCTAACTCCTCCGCTGCCGTTGCAGTGTAGATATTTTCGTAGTTGGCGGTGGAATTTTCGTAGGCCCGTTCTACCTCAAGGCGGATTTGATTGCGCTGCTCCTCAAAGGAGACTTCCGCCAATTCAATATCAATCTCCTCCTGCTCACTTTGGGCCCGAGCCGCACCGCCATCAAAGAAGCGCCACCGCAACCGTGCCCCAATGGCATAACCATCGGCGGGGCCGGTGTTGTCGTTAAACCGATCCAAAATGTTATAGCTGGCAAAAAGACTCACCTGCGGCCGCACCGCCGCGAGGGCAATGCGCCGCTGCTGTTCGTTGATTTCCCGTTGGATTAAATCCTGCTCCAGTTCAGCGCGGTTGCGATAGGCCAGCACAATCGTATCGGCAAGGGAAAGTTCCCAGGGTTGTACTGGGCGAATTTCGTCGGCAGTAGTCACTTCCACCTGTTGCCCTAAGGCCAGGACACGCACCAATTCTCGCCGGGCGATCGCCTGGTTAGCCTGCGCCTGGGTCAAGGCCTGTTGACTATTAGCTAAATCCACCAGGGCACGAATCACATCAAACCTTGTTCCTAGCCCCGCCTGTTGCCGCAGTTCCGCATCCCGAAGGGTTTCCTGACCCAGTGCTACGGACTGCTGTTCAATGCCCACCCGTTGATCCCGTTCTTGGAGGGTGTAATAGGCCGTCGTGGCATCAAGGCGAATTTGCTCGGCAATCCGCTCCACTTCAAGCTGACTCAAGCGGATTTGATGTTCAGCTTCCTGAATGCGGGCTTCAATCCGTCCCCCGGAGATAATGTCATAGTTCACCTCCACTTGGGCGCTGAGGGTGTCATTGGTGTTATCTCCGGTGGCGAGGGGATTTTGCCGCTGTTGGAGTCGTCCGGAGGCGGAGCTTTCGCGGGTGAGTCCCGCCGTGCCATCGACGGTGGGAAAACGACCGGCCCGGGCGATATCCAAACCCGCATAGGCCCGCTCTAGGTTGAGGCGGGCGGTTTGTAGGGTGGTGTTGTTGCGGCGGGCAAGGGCGATCGCCTGCTCCAGGGTAATCGGTTGGGTAATATCAATGGTGACTTCCTCCGCCACCGTGGGGAATGACAGCGGATTGCCACTGGGGTTGAGGAAATCAGGGGTGGGAACCTCCTGCCGCTGCCCTGGGGTCGTGGGAACCGGAGCCGTGGGAACCGGAGCCGTGGATTCCGTTTCCGATGGAATCACAATTTCACTAAGATCCTCCTCCGTTGTGCCCAAGGGGCCATCTTCAGAGAGGCTCCCGAACTGGCTGATCTGGGGTTCCGACTCGTGGACTTGCGGCTCTGGGAGGCGGATCTCCGGCTCCCTTTGGGCCATGGGTCTGGGTTTTGCCACCACTGGCTCTAGAGCCGTGGGGGTGATGGGGTCGCGATCTGCCTCTGGCTCAGGGGCTTGGGGCTGGGCGATCGCCAGCGGCGTTGGCTTAAGGGGTAACGGTTCTCCCGGTTGATCGGCCACCGCTTCCGGCGGGGCAACGGTGGGCGCTGCCGTCGTGACCACTCTGGCGGCGAGGAAAGCCTCACCCTCCAGATCCGCAGCCCGTTGGGGGGCAGTGGTGCGCACGGTGGGGGGCAGGGGGGCAAGGGCCACCGTTGGAACGGGCTTACCATGTTTATCGACCCCAGCCTCAAAACGTGGATCAGCAACCGTTGCCGCCAGGAAGCCCCGTTGATCTGGGGCCGCTTCCGGTGCAGGGGGCAGATCTGCCGTTGCGGGTGGAACCGCCATCGGTTCTGGCTCTGGGGCCGTGGGTGCCGCCGCTGGTGAGGAACGAAATGGAAAAACTGCTTGGGCCGCAACTGGTGCAGCATATCCCAGGGCAACGACGGCCCCAGCACTGGCAATCACGAGAGAACGAAACTTGAGCATCGATATTTTTTGGGCTGAGAGTTCCTAGAACTTAACCGGCGCAGGTCGCACACACGTTAATCTTAGTGATTGACGGTGAAGATCACAATTCTTCAATCATCTTTTGTCTATTTCTATGCAGACCTTATATGTTGACCCGGCTCAGGGACAGGATCAAGATGGAGGCGATCAATCCGCTCAGGGGAATCGCCGTCATCCTCTCCGCACCCTAACCGCTGCCCTCAAACGGGCCCAACCTCAAACGATCATTCAACTCCTACCGGGAACCTACAACCACGCCAACGGGGAAATATTCCCTTTGATTGTGCCGCCGGGGGTGATCATCATCGGGGATGAGCGCAACCATGGGCAACATCTCGCCATTGAGGGCAATGGCCTTTACCACAGTCACACATTTCAACAGCAAAATGTGACGTTAATTTTGGGCGATCGTGCCCAACTGCGGGGAGTTACCCTCAGTAACCGCGCCCCCAAAGGCATCGGCATTTGGATTGAAACCGCTTCCCCAACGGTGATCAATACGACAATCAGCCGTTGCACCCTCGCCGGCATTGCCGTCATTGGCAACAGCAAGCCCCAAATCCAAGACAACCGCATCACCCACAACGGTTCAGCGGGGATTTTCCTGCGCCGTAATGCCAAGGGGGAAATTATCCGCAACTATTGCCACGCCACGGGCTACGGCATCACCCTCAGCGATGACAGTGCGCCCCTCGTCACCGATAACACCTGCACCGGGAACCAAGTGGGGATCTACCTCTCCCATCGCGTCCAGCCGGTATTACGCCGCAATCGCCTCGAAGAGAATCAAACCGCTGGCCTGGTGGCCAAGGAAGCTGCCCGCCCAGATTTGGGCCATCCCCAAGATCCCGGCCGCAATATTTTCCGGGGCAATGGTGGCTATGATCTCCAAAATGAAACCAGCCATCGGTTTTTGGTTTCAGGGAATGAGATTGCACCCCAACGGATTCAGGGGTTGGTGGATTTGGCAACGGTGGAGGTGGAGCAGGGCAGTTTAGGCCCCTCTCAGTTTCGGGATGTGGGGGGCCATTGGGCGGCGGCGTTTATTGAGGCGTTGGTGGAGCGGCAACTGTTGCGGGGGTTTCCCGATGGTAGTTTTCGCCCCGATGGCCGGTTAACGCGGGCGGAATTTGCGGCGTTGATTGCTCAATCCTTTGATTTGCCTCGGCAGTTGGGGACGCGGCGTAGTTTTCGGGATGTGGCGGCGGATTTTTGGGGAGGGGAGGCGATCGCCAAGGCCGCCCAAATGGGGTTTATCGCCGGCTATGAGGATGGCACGTTTCGCCCCCAGCAAAATTTAACCCGGGTGCAGGCGGTGGTGGCGTTGGTGAATGGGTTGGGGTTGGCGGGGGCGAATTTGGAAAGTTTAGGGGCCTACGATGATCGGGCGCTGATTCCCAGTTATGCGACGGCGGCGGTGGCGATCGCCATTGAAAAGCGCCTCCTCGCCACCCATCCCGACCCCCACAACTGCCACCCCCAACGGGATATTACCCGCGCTGAAGTGGCGGTCTTCCTCTATCAAGCGCTGGTGACCATGGGAACGCTTCCCC
>JAABSU010000025.1 GCA_011390265.1 Spirulina sp. | reverse complement strand
CCGACCCCCTTAATAAGGGGGTTAAATTTCAGAACTTAAAAAGGGGGGGCAGGGGGGGATCCCGGCTAACTCACCACCAATTGCCCATCGGTGGTTAAACCGATCGCCCCATCTAACTTGGTATTGTCCAGTTGCGTCCCGATCAAATTGGCACCAATTAAATAGGTGCCAATCAGCAATGCGCTCGTCATATTGGTATTGAGGAGATTGGCATTGGAGAGATTAGCATCCGTCAGATTCGCCCCCACCAAATTGGCATCACTGAGATCCGCCCGTACCAGTTTCGCCTCGCTGAGATCGGTACTTAGCAGCTTGGCCGCCACCAAGTTAGCGGTGCTGAGGTTCGCCCCCCCTAGATCGGCGCTGCTTAAGTTGGCGCTGTTGAGTTTCGCCCCAATCAAATTCGCCCCCACCAGCTTCACTGCCCGCAAACTCGCTTCACTGAGGACAGCATTCACCAACATCGCAAAGGTGAGATCGGTTCCGCTGAGGTTTGTGCCGTTGAGGTTGGCATCAAAGAGGTTGATCCCCTTGGCATCCGCGCCGCGAATATTGGCACGGGTGAGATCCGCCTTCACCAAGTTGGCATAGCTTAAGTCTGCGCCGCTCAAGTTCGCCCCGCTCAAGTTTGCCCCACTTAGGTTGGTACAGTAGAGGCTTGCGCCGCTGAGGTCAGCACCACTGAGGTCAAAATTGCTCAAATTGGCGTGGCTGAGATCGCCACCTTGACATTTTTTTGTCTCTAGGAGTCTTTCGATGTCTCTGGTGTTGTCAACCATAGGATGTGATGGGGTGGGGTAATTCACAGAGAATTTTACCAGTCCCCGCTCAGTCTTGCCAGTGAATCCCGACTTTCGTCCCAAAAAGGGTCAAAAAAAGAGCCAGGGGGGTTTTGCCCGAGCCTTGATGGGCGTGGGGGCGTTGGCGTAGGCCTGCCACAAAAATTTTTCGCCCCCAGGCCTTGCAGGATTAGAAGCTATCTAAGATCGCCCGAAATGCGCCTTTAATGCTCTCGGTCACTTGCTCATTGGGAGCGCCTTGGGTGGCTAAACGCATCGCCCGTACAAAGGCCGCGATGCCGCTGGGGGCATTGCTCTGGGACGCAATGGTTTCAAATTCCGTCAGCATCGTTTCGGTGATCATCCCCGTCACGGCGGGGGAAAGGGTGAAATCTTCCCCTCGGATCGTTTGTTGTAAACCGTCGCTGAAGATTTTGATCAGCGTGCTGGCGGTTTCGGGGTTGAGGTTTTGGGTGGGCAGCGCGTCAAGGGAAAATTCGGTGGTTTCGGTGGGGAGGGTTTCCGTTTCGGCGGGGAGCACGGGGATGGGAATTTCTTCGCTCTGGGCCGGTAGAGTCGCCAGGGTGCTGAGGAGCACCGTGCAGCAAAAGAGGGGGGTGAATTTTGAAGAACGCATCGGGGCAACAATGGGGTTAGGTTTGTGGCCCTATGATAGGCGATCGCCCCCTTTTGTTCCCCCTTCTAACCGGCTCAAATCTCTACCTGTCGCGGGTTGTAGAGGCTCATCGCTTTTTCTACGCCCTGCTTGAGGGCCAGGGTGATCGCATCCGTTGCCAGTTCTAAAACCTCATGGATCACCGGCTGTTCAGAGGGGGCAAATTTCCCCAACACATGGGAAACCGTAGCATCACCGCCCTTATCAATGCCCAATCGCAGCCGGGGGAAATCTTGGGTTCCTAAGTGGGCGATCGCCGACTTCATGCCATTATGTCCCCCCGCCGACCCCGACAGCCGCAACCGCAACCGCCCCACCGGCAAATCCAAATCATCATAAACGACTAAAACCGAGGTGGGGGCTAACTTATACCAATCCAACACCGCCCGCATCGCCTCCCCGGAGCGGTTCATATAGGTGGTGGGCTTGAGGAGGATCAGCTTTTCGCCGTGGGGGCCGCGGCCTTCGGTGGTCATCCCCTTAAAGCGGCGTTGTTCCTGCCAAGGCCATTGCCAACGGTGGGCAAGGCGATCCACGCAGTCGAAGCCGATATTATGGCGGGTGCGATCGTATTTTGGGCCGGGATTTCCCAGGCCCACAATTAACGAAATGGGTGCGGTCATGGTGGGCAACAGCATTTAAGGGTTACGGGGATCCATCATCCCCTCTCGCTGCACCCGTGTTAATTGGTAAGCACCACTTTGGCGCAACACTTGATAATCCTCAGGCGTAAGACCCAATTCTGTAATTGCCTCTGGATGGGAAATCATCAACAACGTTGAAGCCCCCCTTTCCCCTTGGATCGCTTCAAGGGCATGGGGGCTGTGGGAGAAAAAGCGGACGGGACTTTGGGAGTAAAACGCCACCGAAGGCTTCATAAACCCAATCATTAACAATTCCTCCAGGGGATCTTTAACCCGTTTAGCCAGCAACGAAAGTTCTCGCAGCGGTTGTTGCCGTTCCTGATCCACGACGTTCAGCGTCGGAACCACCACAAAACTAACAAAACAGAAAAACGCCAACAGGTTCACCACAACAATCCAGCGGCGGGTCGTGTTTCTCCAGAGCAAAACGAGGGTTACACCCCCAGCAATCAGCCAGATCACACCGCCCAGCACGGGCAATCCAGAAGCCATTAACACCCCTGGGAAATTGGGGGCCGCCGAATCCGGGCCGAGAATGCGCGGCAAAATCCACCACACCACACCAGCAGCCAGGGCGAGAATCCCATGGGCTGCCCCCGTGAGCCATTCCCCCAAACTATGATTCCAACGGCGGGGAGCGGTGGGGGGAAGGGTGAGGGCCTGCGTCCAGAACAGGGCCACCAAAATTGCGGCGGCAGGGAGGAGGGGGAGGGTATAACTGGGGAGCTTGGTGACGGCGATCGTGAAGAAGAGGAAAATTACGCCAAACCAAATTAGGGCCAAGATCCCTAAATGGGCGCGTCTCGGTTGCGCCTGCCAGTGCGATCGCCCCCAAAACCGGAGCCGTACCATCGCCACAGGCAACCCCAAAGACCAGGGGAAAAACCCCACAGCGACGACCAAAAAATAAAAATACCAGGGGCCGCTGTGGTTGTTCACCACTTGAGTGAAGCGATCGACGTTGTGGTAGCCGAAAAAATCATCAATATAGGTCTGCCCGTGGGCCAAAATCACCAACACATACCAGGGAATCGTCAGCAGGGCAAAAATCACCGCCCCACTCCAAACCTTGGCTTCCTGCCATACGGTTTTGAAATTGCCCATATAGGCTAAAAAGCTGAGGATCACAAAGCCGGGAATGACAATGCCCACCGGCCCCTTCGCTAACACCGCCCCCACCATGGCCAGATAACAGCCTAAATAGGCGGGCCGGGGCCAAAATCCCGGCCGCACTTCCCCCTCATCCCCCACATAGCCCCAAAAAAAGCACAGTAGCGCAATGCTAATCCCGGCACAAAGGAGCATATCTGAGACCCCGGTACGGGCCCAGACGATGAATTGTAAATTTAACGCCAGCATGGCCGCCCCTAAACCCGCCGCAAGCCACCGCTGGCGATCGCTGATCCGGCCTTCCGGCTCCGCCTGCGCCACACGGGGCAGGGCATAACCAAAGCGGCGGAGGGTGAAAAAGAGGAGGGTGATGAGGGCGATCGCCCCCAGCGCCGAAGGCAACCGCACCGCCCATTCATTCACCCCCAACACCAGATAGCCCAAGGCCATCAACCAATAGACCAAGGGGGGTTTATCAAAGCGGGTGATGCCGTTGAAATAGGGCGTGACCCAATCGCCAGTCACCACCATTTGGCGCGAAGCTTCCGCAAAGAGGGGTTCCGTCTCATCAATTAAGCCAATACTGCCGAGATGCCATAAAAAAGCCATGGTGCAGATTAGCCCCAGGACTAAGACCATGAACCAACCGGTTTGCCGGGGGCATTGCTCGAAATGCTGCCACCACTGCCGTAGCCCAAATTGTTTGCGCCAAATCATAGGGAATAATCGCGGGAGCTTGGTAGCGTCGTCTGATTCTACTATACTGGTTTTGCACCTAAGACCTTTGCAGCACAAGCCCATCGGCTCCTTAGCGGCCCTGGCTTCAAGGTCTACGTTAAAGTGTTTTCATCGAGCATCTAGAACTCGATAACTGGCAATTGCGAGGGCGATCGCCCCCCAGGGATGATCAAAGCAGATGGATATCAAGGAATTTGGGGAATGATGCTACTGAAAATTAAACCGTCGATTACGTTTGGGGTGGCGATCGCCGCGATCGTTTTTTTTACCGTCGGCGATCAATTTTTACCGGAACCGATGAAAAGCTGGAGCTATAACCTCCGCACCAGCACCACGGGCTTCATTACCGGGATCTTTGACCCCAACGACAAGCTCGACCCCAACAAGGCCCGCGAAGAACAGTTGGATCAGATAGAACAGGGGCAGCCGTAGATCAATAGGAATCAGCCCTGTTTGCGGGTTGAGGTTTTGCGGGTGGTTTTCTTCGTTGTTGTGGTTTTTTGAGCAGGAGCCTTGCGGGTTTTTGTTTCGGTGGCCGTCTTCTTTGTGGTCGCCTTTTTGCGAGTGGTTTTCTTCGTGTCCGCTTTCGCAGCCAACACCGGTAACGCCTTGGCCAATGTCATCGTTTCCAGGGTTTCCCCCTCCGGCAGACTCGCATTCACTTTGCCATGCTTCACATAGTTGCCGTAGGGGCCGGCATAAATATTCACTGGCGCTTGATCTTCTGGGTGATTGCCCAACTCTTTCAAGGGGGTTTTACTCGCCCCTCGACCCCGGCCCCGCTTCGGCTCTGCCAACAGTTCCAAGGCCCGCTCCAGGGTAATCGTCAGCACCTCATCAGGATCTTTGATCGAGCGGTAATCTTTGCCCTCCTTCCCTTGATCATGAACCACATAGGGGCCAAACCGGCCGAGGCTAGCCTTCACCTTCGCGCCGGTTTCGGGATGTTCCCCCAACAAGCGCGGCAGGGCTAATAGGCCCACGGCTAGATCGAGGGTGACATCTTCGGGTTTTTTGCCCTTGGGCAGGGAGGCCCGCTTCGGTTTGGGGTTGGCTTCGCTTTTTTCCCCCAGTTGGACATAGGGGCCATAGTTACCCAAGAGCAGGTAGATCGGTTCGCCAAATTCGGGATGCATGCCCACCTGTTCGGGGCCTTCCAGTTTTTGGCGGATCAGTTTAGCCACTTGATCGGGGGTGAGGTCGGCGGGGGTGAGGTCGGGGGGAATCGAGGCGGTGACGACTTCTTCGCCGTTTTGCACCTCGATATAGGGGCCAAACCGGCCAATTTTGACCACGCCATTGAGGTTTTCCAGCGTCACGGTTTTCGCCATCGCCACATCAATATCCTGCTCCTGCACTTTGACCTGCTGGGCGAGGCCCGTTTCTCCGAGATAGAAATGCTCCAGGTAGGGCAACCATTTAGCCTCCCCCGTGGCAATTTCATCAAGGGTTTGCTCCATGCGGGAGGTGAAGCCGGTATCGACGAGATCGGGGAAATGCTCCTCTAGAAGGCGGGAGACGGCGAAGGCGGTGAACGTGGGAATTAGGGTTTTATTGCGCATCTGGGCGTAGCCGCGATCAATGATCGTGCCGATGATGCTGGCATAGGTACTGGGGCGGCCAATGCCTTCACTTTCCAAAACTTTGACGAGGGAGGCTTCGGTATAGCGGGCGGGGGGTTGGGTTTCGTGGCTGAGGGCATCGAGGTTATCGCAACTGGGGCGATCGCCCACTTGCAGATCCGGCAAAATCACCTCTTGATCCTCCAACGCCGCATCGGGATCATCGGAGCCTTCCACATAGGCCCGGAAAAACCCAGGGAAATCAATGCGTTTCCCACTGGCCCGAAACTCGGCATCCTCGACTTGAATGGTGACGCTCAGTTGTGTTAGCCGGGCATCGGCCATCTGGGAGGCGACGGTACGTTTCCAAATCAGATCGTAAAGGCGAAACTCGCGATCGCTCAGACCCGTTTCTCTAGGGGTACGGAAGCTGGAACCCGCCGGCCGGATCGCTTCGTGGGCTTCCTGCGCCCCCTTACTTTTCGTCGTGTATTGCCGGGGTTTGGCGGGGAGATATTCCGCACCGTATTTTTCCGTCACACAATCGCGGGCAGCGACGATCGCCTGCGCCGAAAGATGCACCGAATCCGTCCGCATATAGGTGATATAGCCCTCTTCGTAGAGCTTTTGGGCCGTGCGCATTGTATCCCGTGCCGATAGCCCCAACTTGCGGTTGGCCTCCTGTTGGAGGGTGGAGGTGGTGAAGGGGGGGGAAGGGCGGCGGGTGTTGGGCCGCTCTTCAGTATGGCTCACCGTCCAGGGTTGGGGTTCGAGGCGTTCCTTGAGGGCGATCGCCTCCGCCTCATTGAGCAACACAACATTTTTCCCGGCACTGAGTTGGCCGGTATGGGGGTCAAAATCTGCCCCCGTGGCCAATTTTCTGCCCCCCAGTGTGCTTAACTTCGCCTCAAACTGGCCCCCCGTTACGCCGAGCAACGCCTTGAGATCCCAATATTGGGCCACCTGAAAAATCCGCCGCTCTCGTTCCCGCTGCACCAAGAGCCGCACCGCCACCGACTGCACCCGCCCCGCCGAGAGGCCAAAGGCAATTTTTTTCCACAGCAGGGGCGAAAGGGTATAACCGACGAGGCGATCGAGAATCCGCCGCGTCTCCTGGGCATGGACTAAATTTTCATCAATTTCCCGGCAATTTTCCAACGCCGCCCGAATCGCTTCCTCCGTAATTTCATGAAAAACCATCCGTTTCGGCGGCGTTTTCGGCTTGAGAATTTGCAGCAAATGCCAGGAAATGCTCTCCCCTTCTCGGTCTTCGTCAGTGGCCAGAATCAACTCATCCGCCGCCTTCAACGCATCCTTGAGTTCCTTCACCACCTTCTTTTTGGTTTTCGGAATCACATAGATCGGCGCAAAATCTTCATGGGTATTGACCCCCAACTGCGACCAATCCTGCCCCTTATAGGCCGCAGGAATTTCGTCAGCAGAGGAGGGTAAATCTCGCACATGACCCATGGAGGCCTGGACGTTGTAGCCGCTCGGTAGGTAGTTCCGAATCGTGCGGGCTTTTGTGGGAGATTCGACAATAACAAGGGTGGACATAGGTTCACAGCGCGAAGAATGCAGCGATCTGGGTGGGGGCGATGATCGCCTTTAAGGCCATCTATATCTTCAGAGATACCACAGACCCGCCGGAATTGGCAGGGAAATCCTTGGGGGGTGAAGGGGGTTGGGCCTTCCAACGTCACGCTAAAATACAAGCGTTAGCATCCTCAATCACAATTGACATGGGCAGTACGTTTGGGCATTTGTTTCGGATCACAACCTTTGGGGAGTCCCATGGGGGCGGTGTTGGGGTTGTGGTTGACGGTTGCCCCCCCCAATTAGAGATTAGCCCGGAAGAAATTCAATTTGAACTCGATCGCCGCCGGCCGGGTCAAAGTAAAATCACCACCCCCCGCCGAGAAGCGGATCACTGTGAGATCCTTTCTGGGGTGTTTGAGGGTAAAACCTTGGGTACGCCCATCGCGATCCTGGTGCGCAACAAAGATCCCCGCTCCCAGGATTATGTGGAAATGCGGGATAAATACCGCCCTTCCCATGCGGATGCTACCTACGATGCTAAGTATGGGATTCGCAATTGGCAGGGGGGCGGTCGGTCTTCAGCACGGGAAACCATTGGCCGGGTAGCAGCGGGGGCGATCGCCAAAAAAATCCTCCAGCAGGTGGCCGGCGTGGAAATTGTCGCCTACGTTAAACGGATTCAAAATTTAGAAGGGGCGATCGATCCCGCCACCGTTACCCTGGCTGAAGTAGAAAGTAACATCGTCCGTTGTCCCGATTCCGACTGTGCCGACCGAATGATCGAATTAATTGACCAAGCCAGACGGGATCAAAACTCCCTGGGCGGGGTGGTGGAATGTGTAGCCCGCCACGTTCCCCCCGGATTAGGAGAGCCGGTCTTCGACAAACTGGAAGCCGATCTGGCCAAAGCGATCATGTCCTTACCGGCCACGAAAGGCTTTGAAATCGGCTCCGGCTTTGCCGGGACAGTACTCACCGGCAAAGATCACAACGACGAATTTTTTACGGATGACCAAGGTCGGCTCCGCACCGTGACCAACCGCTCCGGCGGTGTCCAAGGCGGCATTAGCAATGGGGAGGCAATTATTTTACGCGCTGCCTTTAAACCCACTGCTACCATAGGGAAAGAGCAACAAACCGTCACAACCACAGGGGAAGCCACAGTCCTCGCCGCCAAAGGTCGGCACGACCCCTGTGTCCTCCCCCGAGCAGTCCCGATGGTTGAAGCAATGGTTGCCCTCGTCCTCTGTGATCACCTGCTGCGGAATCAGGGTCAATGTACTGTTTTAACGCCTTGAGTGCGCCATGATGGAAACTAAGCCTGCAACTGAATTTCTCGTTCAATTTTGGGGAGTCCGGGGAAGCATCCCCTCCCCTGGCCCGGAAACCGTGGGTTATGGCGGCAATACCTCCTGTGTGGATATGCGTATTGGCGGCAAACATTTGATTTTTGATGGGGGTACTGGGTTGCGGGTTTTGGGTAAGGCCCTGATTAAACAGTCCCCCATTGAAGCCTATGTGTTTTTCACCCATTACCATTGGGATCACATCCAGGGCATTCCTTTTTTCTTTCCCACCTTTAGCCCCCAAGATACCTTTCACATCCATGGTCAAGTGCCCCCCGAAGGGGAGGTGATGACGATGGAAAAGCATTTTAAGGAGCGGGTGCTCCATGTTAACTCCCCCGTCCCGGTGGCGGAAATTGCCGCCAATCTTCAGTTTCACGATATTGTCTGCGGGGAAGCCTTCCAACTCGATGACATCACCATCGAAACTGCGCCCCTGAACCATCCCAACGGCGCTATGGGCTATCGAATCAGTTGGCAGGACTATACGGCGGTGTACTGTACTGATACGGAGCATTTTCCCGATCGCCTCGATGATAATGTGCTCCATCTCGCCCGCGATGCGGATATTTTCATCTACGACGCGATGTACACCGATGTGGAATACCACAACCCCAAATCCCCGAAAGTGGGTTGGGGCCATTCCACTTGGGAGGAAGGGGTGCGAGTAGCGGAGGCGGCGGGCGTGAAGCAGTTGGTGATTTTCCACCATGAACCCAACCACAGTGATGCCTTTTTAGATCAGGTGGAACAAGAGGTGCTGGCCGTCTCCCCCACAGCGGTGATGGCCAAAGAGGGGCTGATTTTAGATGTCACCCAAGCTAGAAAACTTGCTTAGGGGATTTTCGTGGTACTATAGAAGACTGTGAGTTTTGGGCAAAAGCAATGTTGCACGCAGCAGACATCATCCGCTCCGTTGAAGCGGAATATCTCAAGGAAAAATTGCCGACGATCCACGTTGGCGATCTGGTTCGAGTCGGAATTCGCATTCAAGAAGGGGGCAAGGAACGGATTCAGCCCTACGAAGGGACGGTCATCGCCATGCGCCACGGGGGTCTCAATGAAACGATTACCGTGCGGAAGATTTTCCAAGGCGTGGGCGTAGAGCGGGTTTTCCTGCTCCATTCCCCCAAGGTGGCGGAGATTAAAATTGTGCGGCGGGGTAAAGTGCGCCGGGCGAAACTCTATTACCTGCGCGATCGCGTCGGTAAAGCCACCCGGATCAAACAGCGCTTTGACCGCTCCCTCGACTAAACGGGTTATTTTTTGCCTGCGTTGTTTTCAATTGCCCCTGTTTTGCATTACAATACTGAATCGGTAGGAACAGTCAAAAACTTCATGCCGGTTCCGATAATGCGCTCTTAGTTCAGTTGGTAGAACGCAGGTCTCCAAAACCTGATGTCGGGGGTTCAAGTCCTCCAGGGCGCGTCTTTCACTCTAATCATGCCGCTACTCTTGCTAGCGTGGGCGGCTGCTTGGGGTGTTGTTAAACTAAAACCATCAGGCAGTTGCGTTTTGGCGCGGCTGGCTTCTCACCCTTTAGCGATCGCGGGAGATGAATCGTGGCAAAAAAAGATGTCAAGGCAGACCAAACCCCCAAAGGGTCAACCGCCAACGCCAGCACCAAAGACAAAAATGAGCAAGGAACCCCAGGCTTTAACCTCATGGGGTTTCTCACGGAATCCAAAAGTGAGCTTGAAAAAGTGGTCTGGCCCTCACGGCAACAATTAATCAGTGAATCAGCAGCGGTGATTTTGATGGTGACGTTAGTTGCCACAACGATTTACTTTGTTGACAACTTATTTGAATGGATTAGTCAATCGGTGTTCTCATGAGTTTTTTATCTGAAGACGACCCCCTAAATGAGCAGGAGCCATTATTAACTCCGGCAATTAAAGCGCACTGGTATGCCATTCAGGTGGCATCTGGCTGCGAAAAGCGGGTGAAGGCAAACCTTGAGCAACGGGTACACACCCTCGATGTGGCTGATCGTATCCTTCAAGTCCAAATCCCCCAAACTCCCACGATTAAAATCCGTAGGGATGGAGGACGCACCCACAGCGAGGAAAAGATTTTCCCTGGCTATGTGTTGGTGCAAATGCGTCTGGACGATGAAGCCTGGCAGGCGGTGAAAAATACGCCCCATGTGATTAATTTTGTCGGAGCGGAGCAGAAACGCGCCAGTGGCCGAGGGCGAGGTCATGTCAAACCCCTGCCTTTAAGTCCGGCAGAAGTGGAGCGGATCTTCAAACACGCCGAAGATCAAGAGCCGGTCGTGAAAATTAACATGACGATTGGTGATAAGATCATGGTTCTGTCGGGGCCGTTTAAGGATTTTGAAGGGGAAGTGATTGAAGTCAGCCCAGAGCGGAGCAAGCTCAAGGCACTTCTCTCAATTTTCGGACGGGATACCCCCGTAGAACTGGAGTTTACACAGGTCGAAAAACAAGGCTAAACATGGCAAAAAAAGTAGTTGCGCTGGTTAAACTTGCGTTACCAGCCGGAAAAGCGGCGGCAACGCCCCCCGTTGGCCCTGCCTTGGGTCAGCATGGGGTGAATATCATGGCGTTTTGTAAGGAATACAACGCCAAAACTGCCGAAAAAGCAGGGTTAATTATTCCGGTGGAAATTTCGATCTATGAAGATCGTAGTTTTACCTTTGTGTTGAAAACCCCGCCGGCCTCGGTGTTGATTAAAAAAGAAGCGGGGATTGAGCGCGGCGCAGCCCAGCCCAATAGCCAAGTCGTTGGCACGATTACCCGTGAGCAATTGCAAAAAATTGCGGAAATTAAGCTCCCTGACCTCAATGCCAATGACGTGGAAGCGGCAATGCGGATTGTGGCGGGAACGGCGAAAAATATGGGTGTGAAAATCACCGATTAATGAGTGTAAACCTTTAGCGGGGAGAGGCAGTGGCTTCGTTTGTACCCCAGGAGAATCAGAAATGGCAAAGAAAGTTTCTCGCCGACTGCGCGAGGCGTTGGCGAAGGTGGAAGACCGGGCCTATGAACCGGTGGAGGCGTTGAGCCTCCTTAAGGAAACGGCAACGGCAAAGTTTGATGAAACCGTTGAGGTGCATATTCGCTTAGGGATTGACCCCAAATACACAGACCAACAGTTACGGACGACGGTGGCACTGCCCAAGGGAACGGGGCAAGCCGTGCGAGTGGCTGTGGTGGCTCGGGGTGAATTGGTTAAGGTGGCGGAAAATGCCGGGGCGGATCTGTTTGGATCCGATGACTTAATCGAAGAGATCCAAAAAGGGATGCTCGATTTTGACAAGCTGATTGCCACGCCGGACATGATGCCCAAGGTGGCGAAGTTGGGGCGGATGTTGGGGCCTAAAGGGTTGATGCCGTCTCCGAAGGCGGGGACAGTGACGACGGATGTAGCGGGGGCGATCGCCGAATTTAAAGCCGGGAAATTAGAGTTCCGGGCTGACCGAACGGGGATTGTTCATGTTATGTTTGGTAAGGCTTCGTTTCCAGCCGAGGATTTACTCGAAAATCTCAAAGCACTTCAGGAAACGGTAGACCGCAATCGTCCTTCTGGGGCAAAGGGCCGTTACTGGCGCAGCGTTTATGTGGCTGCATCGATGGGCCCCGCGATCCAGGTTGATATTAGTGCCCTGCGGGATTTGAAGTTAACTGAAGTGGCTTAGACGCAAAAACTCCGACAGAACTGAATATGTTTCTGTAACAGGCTGAAGACAGCAGGTGCAGCAAGCTTAATGGCCTGCCGAGGAATGTTCCGGAAACAATGGAAATGGGTGATTTACTCACGCTGCCATTGTTTCCGAGACTCTAAAACCCCGGCATTGCTGTCGGGGTTTTATTGTTGGCAACGAAGTCAATCTAAGGAGGTGAGACAACATCATGGGGAGAACCCGCGAAAATAAAGCCGCAATTATTGATGAACTCAAGGAACTCTTGAGTGATACGCAATTGGCTGTGGTTTTCGACTATCAAGGTTTGACGGTGGCGGAGATCTCTGATCTGCGCGATCGCCTCCGCCCCCTCGGTACAGTGTGTAAGGTGACGAAAAACACCTTGATGCGCCTGGCCGTGGCGGAGGACAGCGAATGGCAACCGATGAGCGAGTTTTTATCTGGCTCTAATGGCTTTTTGCTGGTTAAAGAGGATATTGGCGGCGCGATTCGTGCCTACCAAGCCTTTAAGAAGGATACCAAGAAAACGGAATTCCGAGGCGGGGTAATGCAGGGCCGTGCTCTCAATGAAGAGCAGGTGAAGGCGATCGCTGACTTGCCCTCGAAGGAAGAACTCATGGCACAAATTGCGGGGGCGATCAATGCGATTCCCACGAAGTTGGCCGTGGGGGTCAAGGAAGTACCTTCTTCCTTGGCACGGGGCATCAACGAAGTGCCCACTTCTTTGGGGCGGGCGATCGCGGCGATCGCTGCCAAGGATGGGGATGCGGCGTAAAAGCTGGCGTTTCCCCATCTCTTTTGTTCACAACTATCTAAACATTCAGGAGAAAATCCATGTCCGCAGCAACTGACGAAATTCTGGAAAAGTTGAAATCTCTGACCCTTTTAGAAGCCTCTGAATTGGTCACGCAAATCGAAGACGCTTTTGGCGTTTCTGCTGCTGCCCCTGCGGGTGGTGGGATGATGATGATGGCTCCTGGTGGTGCGGCTCCCGCTGCTGCTGAACCGGAAGAGGAAAAAACCGAATTTGATGTCATCCTCGAAAGTTTCCCCGATGACAAGAAAATCGCCATCTTGAAAGTGGTGCGTGCCATCACCGGTCTGGGTCTGAAGGAAGCCAAAGAAGTGGTGGAATCTGCACCCAAGGCGCTCAAAGAAGCGACGAGCAAAGACGATGCGGAAAGCATCAAGAAGCAGCTTGAAGAAGCCGGCGCGAAAGCTTCTATCAAGTAATCGTGTATTAGCTGCCTAGGCAGTGTTACCGATGCTAATGGGTAAAAGGGGCGGAAAACATTACGTTTTCCGCCCCTTTTTTGGGTGATTTAATTTGGGGAGGACGGTTGTAAGGGATTAAGGCTTCACAGGCCTAGGACACTACAGGGGGTGGTGTTGAAATCCCGTGCATTGGGGTTGCCGTTTTCGATCCAGCCCTCGAAGGGATGGCTAATTTGTAACCATTCAATGCCTGTTGAGTTGTCGAGAACGGGGTTCCCAGTAACTGTGATCCGTTCTCGGGGGAAGAGGCGATCGCGCACTTGGGACTGGGGACTGGGGGAGATGTGAATGGGCAAACCTGCGACGGGATCAACGCGATGGTTAATACAAATCGCCCCGGCGGGGGTGGTGACATCTGGGAGGGTAACATTGCAGTTTGCGAGGACACCAGTGGGGACAAAGCCATTGGTAGGCAATTTGATCGCAATCCGTCCGGCTAGGGCCATTGGCTCATCAATAATCACTTCTGTACCACGCTCTAGGGTGGTAATTATTTCATCACTGCCTCGGGTGGCATAAACTGCAATGCGCTGGTTGACTTGACGACATTCTCCGGTGAGATCTCGTTGTTGGGCCAGTTCTACTGGAGAAGATTGGGCGAGGGCAGCAATGTTGCCGAAGCCAAGGGTAGAAGTTAGAGCGATGGCGATCGCCGATTGCCAGTGATTCATATTAATTACAAACATCTCCTAAAATCATATTGGTTTGTAGTTCTCGACGATTACCAGTAGTAAACCCCTGGAGTTGTACCCAACCTTCAATCAGACGGGGATTTTGCCAGGTGATAACGGATCTAATCTGTAACCAAGCCAGTCCAGTATTGGGGTCAACATAAGTTCCATTATGGAGACCTTCGGTAATATGATGAACTCGGTCATTTTTGAGCATTGCGTACCGAGAACCATTATTTGTGATGGTCGGCAAGTCATAAACCGGCAGACGATCAGCCGTGACGCGATAACAACTAAATTCTTGGCGAGGGGGTTGGGGAGGGGGTAACAACCCACAGTCTCGACTCCGACCAATCTCACGCTCTAGGATATAGCCCGTTCTGAAGGGGCTATAGGCTTCTTGAACTTGAATCCAACCATTGGCCACATTATTCAAGATTCGTACAGGCGTACCAGCATTCAGCACCCCACTAGTGGGTTGGGCTGTAGAATTCGTTGGAAAGAGACCTGTATTCCGTTCCACCACTGCACAAAGATTCGTGAATACTTGGGCCAAGACCAAACTTTCCTGATGCTCCTGGCGGGAGGCGGGAGAATGGGGAGATGCGGCGATCGCTGCCCCTTCAGCGAGGCTTCCCAATGACAGCGTTAGGACGGCAAGGAGGGGAGTCCAAGGAATTGTCAATTTCATGGTCGGTTGTTGGGTATGCAAATAGACTCAATGGGGTTGAGCAAGCCACAGGGCTTCCTCTATCTTCTCTTAATTTGCTGGGATCAACGCTAAATTATGCAGCGATCGCAGAATTTCGTCATGTTTATTCATTGGGAATAGCTTAAAAAAGTTAACGACTCCGTTCAGAGTGGACAGTTCCCCAATCGCCCCTGATGCCGCCATGGTAAATCATTGTTCTCCCTTTGGGGCTAATCTCCCCTCAATTGGTGCGAAGAAGTGCGACCAAAGAGCCAACCGGGGGAATAAAGATGAAGAAAAATCGCGAAAGTTAACATTGGATTGCGAAATCAAACCCGGGGGCGATCGCCTCAGAACCCCAATGGTACCCTCAAGAGCAATCCACCCTCAAAACGGAAAAAGGGCGCAATGCCTGCGCCCAAACCGATGAAATTACCCTATGAACAAGCACGATAACAACAGTACCCGCCTCGAATCTGCACTATTCGCTACGATTGGCGCAGGAATTGTCACTTCCTTCGCCATTGGCCAAGGGCAACCCCCCCTAGAAGCGTTGGCGATTACGCTGATCGCCGTTGGGTTTGCCCTGGTTTGTCAGAAATGGGCGGTTTAGGAGTGGGAAGTGGGAAGTGGAGGTTAGGCTCGGTTGATCCAGCCGATACGGTTGGGGGGCCAAAAACGAAACACAGCGCGGCCGATCACATTTTCTTCGGGTAACACCCCCCAAATATGGGAATCATTACTGTTGTTGCGATTATCCCCCATCACAAAAAGGCGATGGTCGGGAATGGTGACATCGGGAAATTCATAGCGGGGAGGCGCGGCGATATAGGGTTCTGTTAGCGGCTGGCGATCGAGATAAACCGCCTGCTGATGAACGCCCACCTGATGGCCCGGTGTACCCATCACCCGCTTGATAAAGGCTTGAGCCGGTAGATAGCCCTGGGATTGCAGTTCTTGGGGCGGATTGAAAACGATAATGTCCTGCAATTCAGGGGGGTGGAACCGGTAGGATACCTTTTCAACAACGATGCGATCGCCCGTTTCTAGGGTCGGTAACATCGAATCCGAAGGAATGTAGCGGGGTTCGGCTAAAAAGGTGCGAATCACCACCACCAAGAGCAGGGCGATCGCAATGGTTTTGAAATTATCCCAGAGGACGGCTTGCCATTGAATTTTCGGCGTTTCGGGTGTGGTCATCGGCGGTGAAAACGTGGGGGTGCAGTTTTTTAATTTAGCTTATACTGAAAAGTATTAATAAAACTTTACAAATACATCCATGGCTCAAGCCATTGTAATCGGGGCCGGCATCGGTGGCCTCACCGCCGCAGCTTTGTTAGCCCAAGCCGGTTATCAAACCCTCGTGCTCGAACAAGCCCAAATTCCAGGGGGATGCGCCTCTACGTTTCAGCGGCGGGGCTTTACCTTCGATGTGGGAGCAACCCAGGTGGCGGGTTTGGAGCCGGGGGGGATTCACCACCGGATTTTTACCCAATTGGGCATCGAATTGCCCCCCGCTACCCCCTGCGATCCCGCCTGTGCGGTGTTCCTGCCGGGGGAAACGGAGCCGATTCGGGTGTGGTGCGATCGCCACCGTTGGCAAGAGGAGCGATCGCGCCAATTTCCCGGTAGTGAGGGGTTTTGGCAATTGATGGATCAACTCTTTGCCATCAGTTGGCGATTTCAACAGCGGGATCCCGTATTACCGCCCCGTAATCTTTGGGATTGGGGCCGCCTCACCCAAGCTTTGCGCCCCGATACGCTGTTAACCCTCCCCTTTGCCCTGATGACGGTGGGGGATGCGTTGAATCTCTTGGGGTTGGGGGGCGATCGCCGCCTCCGCACATTCCTCGATCTACAACTGAAACTCTATTCCCAAGTCGATGCGGGGGAAACCGCCCTGCTCTATGCCGCCACAGCCCTCGGCGTGTCTCAAACCCCCCAGGGATTATTTCACCTTAAAGGCAGTATGCAGGTATTGAGCGATCGCCTCCTCACCGCCTTAAAAAACCATGGTGGCGAACTGCGCTGCCGTCAACGGGTGGAAGCCATCCACCACGAAAACGGCAAGGCGATCGGCGTAACAATCCGCGATCTCAAAACCGATCAAACCTACGATCACAAAGCCGACGAGATCATCGCCAACGTCACCGCCCACAATCTGATCCCACTCCTCACACCCGCCATTGCTCCTGAACCCGCCCCGCCCCTGCCTACCCCTTGGCTCCAGGGCGGCCCCTATCGCCAACGCATTGACCAACTCCCTAACCCATCCGGGGCCTTCGTTGTTTATTTAGGCGTAGACCAAGCCGCTATCCCCGCCGACTGTCCCCCCCATCTACAATTCCTCTACGATCCAGCGGGGGAAATTGGCGAAAATAATTCGCTATTTGTGTCCGTGAGTCAACCGGGCGATGGTCGTGCCCCGGAGGGTAGTGCGACGATTATCGCCTCCTCCTTTGTCAATGTTGATCCTTGGTGGGAGGGGGATTATCGAGCACGGAAACAGGCTTGGACAGCAGAGGCGATCGCCAAACTGGGGCAATATTTCCACCTCACCCCGGCAACAATTCGCCACTGCGAAGCCGCCACCCCCCGCACCTTTGAGCGATATACGGGGCGCGATCGCGGTTATGTAGGGGGATTGAGCCAACGCCTCGCCACCTTCGGCCCCTTCGGCCTTGGCTCCCGCACCCCCTTTCCCCACCTTTGGCTCGTGGGGGATTCCATCCATCCCGGCGAAGGCACAGCGGGGGTCAGCTATGGAGCCTATACCGCCGTGCAACAGATTCTCGCTGAGGCCTAAAGCGGTGCCCCACATTCAGGACAGAACTTATTCGTGCTGACATTCTTCGCACCGCAGGCACTGCAATGGATAATGCCGACGGCGCGATCGATGGAATCCACCTGGGGTAGTCCCAACATTTGGGAATTGGGTTGGCCGGGGGCGATCATCGGATAGCAGTTTTCATCCTTGGTGACATGGGCATCAACGAGCACCGGGCCATCCCAGGCCAGCATCGCCGCCACCACCTCTTTTAATTCACTGCGATCGCGAATGTGGAACCCCTTCACGCCGTAGGCCTCCGCCAGCTTGACAAAATCCGGCATCCCCTGCTGCATATTCGATGAAGAATAGCGCTCACCATAGAACGTCTGTTGCCATTGGCGCACCATCCCCTGCCAACCGTTATTAATAATCACGGTTTTCGCCGCAATCCCATACTGAGCCAGGGTTCCCAACTCTTGCAAGTTCATCTGAAAACTGGCATCCCCACTAATACAGATCACCTGCTCATCGGGAAGAGCCACCTTCACCCCCATGGCCGCCGGCATCCCAAAGCCCATCGTGCCCAAGCCCGCGCTGGAAATCCAGCGGCGAGGGCCGTAATTGATGAATTGAGCCGCCCACATTTGGTGCTGACCCACATCGGTGGTGAAATAGGCATAGGGCGCTTGTCGCCCCAATTCCACGATCACCTCTTGGGGGGAAAGGCTTTCGGCATGGTGGGGAACGACGAGGGGGTAATGGGTGCGCCATTCCTGGATGCGATCGCGCCAAGCTTGGGTTTGCTCCGATTGGTGGGGAATATTCAACTCCACCACCCGCTTTAGCATCTGTTGCAGCACCACCTTGACATCCCCCACAATCGGCACATGGGGGGCTTTATTTTTGCCCACCTCCGCCGGGTCAATATCAATGTGGATAATCTTCGCCTCTGAGGCAAAAACCTCTAGTTTCCCCGTCACCCGGTCATCAAACCGCGCCCCCACCGCAATCAACAAATCGCATTCACTCACGGCAAAGTTGGCGTAGGCCGTGCCATGCATCCCCAACATCCCCACCGAAAGGCCATGATTTTCATCAAAAGACCCTAAACCCATCAGGGTTGTGGTGACGGGAATTTGGAAATATTCTGCCAATTGTTGGAGATCTGCGTGAGCGCCAGCGGTGACGGCCCCACCCCCCACATAGAGCAGGGGCCGGCGAGCCGCTTGGATTAAGTGAATTGCGGCATTAATTTGCCGGGGATTGCCCTTCACCGTCGGGCGATAACCAGCGAGACGAATCGAACCCGGCTCCACCGGCACATAATCAAATTCTTCCAAACCGACATCCTTGGGCACATCCACCAACACCGGCCCTGGCCGCCCCGTCCGTGCCACATGAAACGCTTCGGCAATAATCCGGCCCATATCTTCGGGACGGCGCACCACATAGGAATTTTTGACAATGGGGAGTGTAATCCCCCAAATATCGGTTTCTTGGAAGGCATCCGTCCCAATGGAACTGCGGCCCACCTGGCCGGTAATCGCCACCAAGGGAATTGAATCGAGATGAGCGGTGGCAATGCCGGTGACGAGGTTAGTTGCCCCAGGGCCAGAGGTGGCAAAGCAAACCCCCACCTGCCCCGTGGCCCGGGCATAGCCATCGGCGGCATGGGATGCACCCTGTTCATGGCGAACGAGGATGTGTTGAATATCGCCTCTGGCCTCAGCGCGGTAGAGTTCATCGTAAATGGGCAGAATCGCCCCGCCGGGATAGCCAAAAATATGCTTCACGCCATGGCGCACCAGGCTATCAATCAGGGCGTAGGCTCCGGTGCAGCGGCGGGGCGCGGTGGTGGAAATGGGGGAGGTTTGGGGAAGAGATGAAACCACGGCAGTATTAGGAAAGAACTAGGACAAGTGGGGATAAAGAAATGTAACGAGAATCACACTTTTAAGCATACCTAAAAACAATATAACCCCTAATCCTAATATAAAATTTTGTAAATGTCTCGAAAACTATAAAAATACGGGTGCCTCTCACTGGAGAGGGGATGGTTCATCAGGCGTTCAAATGATCTGGCAGGAGACAGGGGGGAGGAGGCAGAGCCTCCGGGATGGCGTGACTTGGCAGAGCCAAGTCACGAGGATTGATACTAGGCTGGCTTCCCTACAGCAAATCTTTGTTTTTGGTGCGAACCCGTTCGTAGAGTTCCGCCATCACGTCGATAAATGAGTTATCTCGCTCCCAAAAGGCGGGATTGTCGCCCATTTTTTTGATCAAGATGGCTGAGATCGGCGGGGGCGTGGCGGGTTCAACGGTGGCGGGGAAGGGGTGGGGGCCTTGCCAAAATTCTCGCAGACTGCCCACCGCATCAAGGGAAACTAACTCAGGGCGGGTGTAATAGGAGGTTGCCACGAGGGGCGATCGCTCCTCCTGTTTTGACACTCCCCGCGCTAAAGCGACGGGGATTCTTGGTTCATCGACCGGACTTAACTGAGCAGGATTGCTCCAACCCAGCCAGAGGCCCCATCTCCCCAAGCGTATACGTTCCCGTGTGCCCCACGGTACGGAGTCCAAGGCGCAGGATGTTGATGGCAGCATTCACATCTCGGTCAGCCTCATAGCCGCAATGGGGACAGTGATGGGTTCTGACTGAGAGCGCCTTCTTGACTCGTTTGCCGCAGTTTGAGCAATCTTGGCTCGTGTAGTGGGGAGGAACGGCCACCGTTACCTTCCCATATTTTCTGCCAAAATACTCCAACCAACAGCGAAACGTTGACCATCCCGCGTCACTAATCGACTTAGCCAGATGCCGATTGCGAACCAACCCGCTCACATTCAAGTCTGCCTTCGGCGCGCCGCTTCGCGTCTACATAGGCAACCAAATCGTTAGATTGGATGACGCAGTAGGCGATGCTCTTCGCCCACTCATTACGCTGCCTGCTTACCCTTAAATGCTTCCGGGCGTATCGGTTCCTAGCCTTGTGATAGTTCCTGGACTGGGGTTTTGCTCCCTTGCGGTACTTTCTGGACTTCTGCCGATTGGCTCTGTTTAACCCCTGTTCTGCCTGGCGATAGAACTGCGGTGCTTCCACCACACTGCCATCACTGGCAGCGATAAAATACCGCAACCCTAGGTCAAGTCCAACGGATTTTTGACTCGGCTCACTCTGCACCTGAACATTAACCTGGATGCAGAACTGAACGTAGTAGCCATTGGCGCGACGGACTAAGCGAACCCGCTTAATCAGGGATTCGTCATAGCGTGCCAGATCGTAGGTTCCGATCAACCGCAATTCCCCAATTCCGAAGCCATCGGTGAAGTTGATGCGCTTGGGTTCCAGCAGTTTCCATCCAGAGGTTTTGTACTCCACCGAGCGGGAATGCTTCTTGAACTTGGGGAATCCTGCGGGCTTGACTCCCTTTTTGCAGTTGTCGTAGAACCGACTGATTGCACTCCATGCTCGTTCTGCCGAAGCCTGACGAGCCATGGAGTTGAGTTTCTTGGCAAAGGGAAACTCCCCAGCCAAGTCCTTGCAGAGCTTGCTAAGGTCGTATTTACCCACTCCCCGGTTGTCCATCCAATAGCGCACAGCTTTGTTACGGACAAATTGAGCCGTCCGTATCGCCTCGTTAATGGCGGCAGCCTGGGCGGGTTTCACTCGTGCTTTGAACTCTAGTACAATCATGCGTTTACACTAGCACATCTGACGTAATGAAGGCGGCTAAAGCCGCTCGTGTCGTCTTTCATCCCCGCAATAAATTGACGGGGCTTTCAGACTCCCGTACTATTTTCGTAATTTTTAATCAACTTGACGGGATAGGTTTCAATCTCCCAGGGTGCCAAGATGAACTCCTCCGGTTGCTCCTGCTCCAGGTAGCGGGCTAATTCTGGGGAAGGGAGGGGGCGATCCGCGCTAGCGTCCCTGGTGGGGAGGAGAAAATATTGGATTTGAATCGCCGTCGTCGGCTTGTGAGACGGTGTTAACGGCAGTCCCAAGTTTTGCCGCAAAAAGTCGGTCAAGTCGCTGCCTTGGAGATAATTACCTTGGTTTGTGCGACCTCGGGCCGATGCCTTTTGGGTTTCAATCCAGAGGCAAAATTCCCCATCTTGAACAAAAGATGGTTTTGGGTTGGGAATCCAAGTGCCGTGCAAAATGTGCATTGCAGTTAAGGGGATGGCGTTGTGGGTGGCTCCTGATTCCGGTTATTGTACCAACCTTGCTACAAAAATTCCCCCTCCTGTTGAGAAGAGGGGGAAGATTGGTGCGACTCAGGGATCTATTGAGGCGCGACTTCAATATCAACCATGGCGACCACTTCCGCATGGAGTTTAATTTCCACTTGGTAATTGCCCAGTTGGTTGATTTCCGGCAGGGTGATATTGCGTTTGTCGATTTCTTGGCCGGCCTGTTGAAGAATTAAATCGGCAATATCTTGACTGGTGAC
The DNA here is from genome assembly GCA_011390265.1 of Spirulina sp. Classification (GTDB taxonomy): domain Bacteria; phylum Cyanobacteriota; class Cyanobacteriia; order Cyanobacteriales; family Spirulinaceae; genus Spirulina. The sequence goes on along the minus strand of JAABSU010000025.1, from coordinate 4,268 downwards.
CGTCCCAAAAATTGAATTGCCTTCCCCGGCCTGCTTGGTGATCCGCAACCGGCCCACGGTGGAGAGGGCGACTTTTTGGGCTTCGGCTTGTCGTTTGATTTCCAGTAAACGCTGCCGTTCTTTTTCCCGCCGTTGCTCAACCATTTTTAACACCCCAGGGGAAGCGGGGATGGCGAAACCTTGGGGAAAGAGATAGTTGCGAGCATAACCAGGGGCGACTTCTACCACATCGCCGTTATTCCCTAGCTTGGTCACATTTTTATTTAAAACCACTTGTACGCGCTTTGCCATAGTTATGCTTATCCGTAATCAGTCACGATCTCGTATCTTATCGGTTTAGGGGGGGCGATCGCAACTCTGTCGGATACTGCATTGGCCCCAGATACCGCTGCAAATAGGGGGAAAACACTTCATAAATCAGCGTTAAGGGCTGGCCACTGTGCCAAAACAGGTAATGCCGGCCCCAAAACGGCCCCGCCTCCCCAAAAGCGGCCGCCAAGGCCTCGGAGGGGCCATAGTACAGCCCTTGGATATCCCGATAGAGTTCACTGTGGAGGCGGGAAAGGTTATCCCAAATGGGGAGCGATCGGTTTTGCAAATATTCATCCACATGGCTGGCATCCCACCAGGAAGCGGCATAGGCTAAACGTTGCCCCGATGCCGTCCGCAGCCACACCTGACGGCGCAACCGGGGGCCGGGAACGGCTTGGATATGGGGGGGGGCTTGGTCATTATCCATGCCGATCAGGGACATATCGATCACATCAACGGCGATCGCCTCCCGCGTTAACAATTTCAGATGGCGGGTGGGGGAACCATCCCCTAATAGCAGGATTTGCCAAGCAGGGGCCAGTTGGTCATGGGGCAGGCCCGCTTGGATCACCTCAACATCGCCAGTCCAAAGGGGGTCAAGGGGATGCCATGGGTCTTGGCTCAGAAGGGGGAGGGGATTTAGCACGGCCAATCTTTACAAAACTTCAAGATTGTTTCATGATAACCCTTCCCACTATTCTGGTGGCGCTGATCATTCCGGATCAACCCCCTTATTAAGGGGGTCGGCGCAGCCGGCGGGATCATCGGCCTCAAAAGGCAGCGAGATTCCCGCCAACAGGCTTTTTAAACTACACCCCTAAGCGTTGTTTGGTGGCGGGGCCAATAATGCCATCGACGGTTAAACCATTGGCCTTTTGGAAGGCTTCTACCGCTTGCTTCGTATTGGGGCCATAGATACCGTCTAAGCCACCAGGGCCCACGCCATACTTGAGTTCTACCAACTTGGCTTGTACCGCTTTGACCGCATCGCCACGGGAACCCATCAGAATGACGCTACGGCCGCCGGTACCTTGGGCCGGGGGAGCGCCTTGGATCGGGGCGGTATAGGGGCCATAGACCCAGCGACCGCTGGAGAGTTGGAGCCAATCGCCTTGGACTTGGGTTACGGTTTTCAGCGCTGCACCGTCACGGACACACAGGGCCGAGGCGTATTGAATGCCAGGGCCAACGCGGGCGTTGAGACAGCCATCTTTGGGGGTGTTGACTTGGCGGAGGCGGTTGCCGGTGGCGACGGGGGTAGCGACAGGGGTAGCACGGTTATGGGTGGTGTAGGGGCCATAGACCCAGCGACCACTGGAGAGTTTGAGCCAGTCGCCTTTGACTTCCACAACGGGCTTGAGGGCTGCGCCATCACGAACACAGGTGACGATCGCCCCCTGCACAGAAGGCCCCGTCCGGGCATGGAGGCAGCGGCCGCTGGGGGTATTGACCTGAACCGCTTGGGCGGGGGCCATGGCACTAATCGTCGTGACAACCACCCCAACGGCTAGGAGGTTTAACCACAGGGCACTGGGAGCCTTGGCCCATTCAAAAAAATCAACTTCGCTAAAATCGTACTCAATGCCCGTTGTTGCTTCATGGGAAGCATAGGAATGGGTATAGGTGAGGGTGTCCACAGGGGTCTCCTTGCGTGATTGGCTTGGTCTTATTTTGCCGTAATATCACTGTTTTAAGCGAAGATGAGCCAATTCGGCGATCAGAATTTACGAAAATAGTGCGGGAGTCTGAAAGCCCCGTCAATTTATTGCGGGGATGAAAGACGACACGAGCGACTTTAGTCGCCCTCCTTGGGCCAGTCGTGTTAGGCTGATTATATTGGATTTCAAACGTCCAGGAACTATCACAAGGCTAAAAACCGGCAGGCCTGGAAGCATTTAAGGGTAAGCAGGCAGCGTAATGAGTGGGCGGATTGCCTACTGCGTCATCCAATCTAACGATTTGGTCGCCTAGGAAGACTTGAAAGTGAAAGGGTTAGTCTGCGATCGGCATCGTGCTGAGTCGATAGTGAAGCGGGTTTGTATCCTGCGCCTTGGACTAACTACCGTGGGGCACACGGGAAGTTATACGCTTGGGGAGATTAGACCTCTGGCTGGGTTGGAGCAATCCTGCTCGGTTAAGTCCGGTCGATGAACCAAGAATCCCCGTCGCTTTAGCGCGGGGAGTGTCAAAATAGTTAGAATTTTTGGGCGTTAAATTGCTCGGAACGGAGACGACGATCGCCCTCATAAACATCGAGGCGATCGCCATAGACCCAATAGGTAAAACTGCCGTTACTGGCTTCGTAACGATCCTGTTGATAGAAGGCCGGTAGCCAAATCGAGCGACGGGGATCATTATTCGCCTGCCCAAAGTACCAAACTTGGGCTCCCACCTGACAGATTTGGACTCGAAAATTACGGGTCTGGGCCGCAAGGAGCACATCCCCCGGACATTGCTCACCGGGGGGAACAGCGGGGGGAATCCGACCATCCACCAAAGCGGGCAGGTTCGTGAGGGGATCGCGGCTGTCGCCATTGGGGCCATAGTATTCAAAATGGAGATGGGGGCCGGTGGAGTTGCCAGTGTTGCCCATTTCGGCGATCGCCTGTCCCTGCATCACCTGTTCCCCCACATTGACATAAAGCAACTGGTTATGGCCGTAGACGGTGCGGCTGCCATCATTGTGGAGAATTTCCACCGCATAGCCCAGGCCCCAATCATCCCAACCCGCTAGAATCACCTCCCCCGCCTGAGCCGCTAAAATTGGCGTACCGATGGGGCCGGCAATATCGAGGCCCTCATGGTAGCGGTGGAAGCCCTGGGAAATATTCCCCGTTGCGGGCCAGATCAAATACTGGTTTTGGGCGAAAGCTAACGTGGTTTCATCGGCAGGAATTAATGTGGTTGGGTCGCGAAACACCCCCTGCATCGGCAACGATAGAGCAACGGTTCCCACCGCCGCCACCCCTAAAAAACTGAACACGAGCGATCGCGCCATGCCACCCCAAGAAATGATCACCAATCCCATTTTGACAAAGTTTAAAGCAACGCTCTCGTTTTTCAGGGCCCACGACCCCCATCGGGAGAATCCGCCCCTTACTCCTCTTGAAGAATATTCCAGATTCTCAAAAAACCCTGACACAACCCTGTAGGATGATGGTTAAGGCCCCTTTAAGGTTTTCACCCCTCACCCCGCCATGTTCGGTCACTACCAACAAACTTGTTTGCGGATTGAACTACACGCTCCGGCATCTTCAGCACCCTTCACGCCAAAGATTGCCGCCAGCCTCCAGGAACCGAACCAGTTTCGCCGCTGGCTCTTTCCTCAACAATTCGAGGCCAATATTATCAGCCCTCTCAGTGCGGGGGCGACGTTTTCCGCTTGGACGGGGCCGGTCAAAATTGACCACTACGTTGAAGTCGCCACCCTCCAAAGTCTCCGCCTCATCCTCAGCGGCGGCATTGATGGGTTCCATGAATGGTATTGGGGCGAGGATTGGGTACAGTCCCGCATTGAGGGCATTTCCCTATTGCCTTTGCATTTGGGCCAGACTTTTGCCCTGATGCGGCTCCGACAATTCCTCAAAGAGCAAGCGGGCTAAATTTCAATATTTCCGGCTAGATCAAGTTGCATAAAAATTGATTCCTCCCCGTAGATATCTATATCAGATACAGGGGAGGGAAAAACGATGTTAATCGCTTTTTTTCGTGAGCTGTTTGGCAATCGGGGCGAAGGACGAAAAAGTTGCCCCCGTGATTTTTTGCATTGTTGGCAGGGGGAGGCGATCGCCCAAACCAATCTTTACCCCCATCGACCGGGGCGGGTGAAGTTTGGGGGAACGGTGTGGTTTGCCTGTTGTCCGGGTCAGGGAATGGTGACGGCGGGAACGGTGGTGCGGGTGGTGGGTCGCGTCAAGGTGACGCTGTTGGTGGAATTATTGCCGGAGGAGTCAGGG
>JAABSU010000236.1 GCA_011390265.1 Spirulina sp. | reverse complement strand
CTAAAGTCGCTCGTGTCGTCTTTCATCCCCGCAATAAATTGACGGGGCTTTCAGACTCCCGCACTATTTTCGTAAGGGAGGGGCGAAAGATTTTTGTGCCTCCGGCAGGCTTACGCCAACGCCCCTACGGTTCAGGAGGAGGGCATACAGGGCTTCAGTTGGGTATCGATCTTGCGAATATGGTTAATAAACCAATCTAAAAGATTCTGGCTAATATCGAGAACCAGCATAAAACTAGGGCCATGGGCATTAAATTCTGCCTTGATGGCCTGATACTTCGCAATAAATTGCTGATGGGCTTGGGCATTGGTGGCAGCAATGGGGCATTGATAGCGGTGCATACATTGTTCTTCAAAGCCAAAATGCTGCTCAACGTAGCGATCTAAGAACTGGAGAATCTTTTGAATTTCCTCCGGCCCTTTATTATCTTTCAAAGCCTGTACCAACAAATTCATTTGATCAATCATCAACTTATGTTGCTGATCAATTTCAGGAATCCCAATCTTTAGTGAATCATCCCAAACTAATGGCATAAATGTTCCGCTCCATTGCGGTTTTAGATTAACCCAATATTCCCATTAAATTGTGAAAAATCTGTGAAAAGAGCGAAAAAGTTTTCACCCTAACCCGGACATTCGCCGCCACAAAAATGCGTTAAAATTCAAAGAATTGCATCGCTCCCCCTGTCTCCCCACGTTCTGCCATGAGCCATACTGCCGATTCCCCCACCCATCCCCCCACGGGTTGGCAATTTTGGATCGATCGCGGCGGTACATTTACCGATATTGTCGCCCAAAGTCCCACGGGGGCCATCCACATCCATAAACTCCTCTCCGAAAACCCCCTACGCTACCCCGATGCCCCCCTCCAAGGCATCCGCGACCTCCTCGGCCTAGCCCCCCACGACCCCATCCCCCCAGGGCAGATCAGCAGTATTAAAATGGGGACAACGGTGGCCACCAATGCGTTATTGGAACGGAAAGGCGATCGCACCCTCTTAATCACCACCCAAGGCCTCGGGGATATCCTTCGCATTGGCGATCAGCACCGCCCCGATATTTTTGCCCGTCACATTGTTTTGCCCCAATTGCTTTATGAGCGGGTGATTGAAGCGGAAGAACGTTATAGCGCGAGCGGTGAGGTGATTACGCCGTTAAATACCGTGAAAATTCGCGAAGATTTGCAACAAGCCTACAATGCAGACATCCGTAGTTGTGCTGTTGCTCTCCTCCATGGCTACCGCTACCCCCACCATGAGCAGGCCATTGGCGAGATTGCCCACCAAGTCGGGTTTACGCAGATATCCCTTTCCCACCAAGTTAGCCCCCTGATGCGGTTGGTGGGCCGGGGGGATACTACCGTTGTGGATGCCTATTTATCGCCCATTTTGCGCCGCTATGTGGAGCAGATCGCCGGCCAATTGCCCCCTGATACGCCGTTAATGTTCATGCAATCCCACGGCGGCCTCACCGATGCCGCCCAATTTCAAGGTAAGGATAGTATTCTTTCGGGGCCGGCGGGGGGCATTGTTGGGGCGGTGAAAACCTGTGCGGTGGCGGGATTTGAGCAGATTATTGGCTTTGATATGGGAGGCACATCTACGGATGTGAGCCATTATGCGGGCCACTATGAACGCAGTTTGGCCACGGAAATTGCCGGGGTACGGTTGCAAACGCCGATGTTGGCGATTCATACGGTGGCGGCGGGGGGCGGTTCGATGCTGCGTTATGAGGGGGGCGGCTATCAGGTGGGGCCAGCTTCGGCGGGGGCGAATCCAGGGCCGGCGGCCTATGGCCGGGGCGGGCCGTTGACGATTACCGATTGCAATGTAGTTGTGGGGAAAATTCAACCGGCGTATTTCCCCAAAGTATTTGGCCCCCAAGGGGATCAGCCCTTGGATCGGGAGGTGGCAATCGCCCAGTTTGAGGCGTTGCGGAAGGAGATGGGCGATCGCCGCTCCATTGCCGAAATGGCCACGGGGTTTTTAAGGGTGGCGATCGCCACCATGGCCAACGCGATTAAAAAAATCTCCCTCGAACGGGGCTACGATGTTAGCAATTATACCCTTTGCTGTTTTGGCGGCGCGGGGGGGCAACACGCCTGTTTATTGGCGGCAGCTTTGGGGATGAAGCGGATTTTGATCCATCCCTACGCGGGGGTGTTGTCGGCCTATGGGATTGGTTTGGCGGAGCGGCGGGTGTTGCGGGAGCGGGCGATTGAGGCGGAGTTAGATCAGGTTTTTGCAGAATTAGAAGCGATCGCTCAGACCTTGGCCAGAGAGGGAGCGCAGGAATTGCCGGCAGGGGTGGATGTAACCCGCATTGCCACAACCCAATTGAAGTACAGTGGCACGGATAGCACGTTAGAGATTCCGTTAGGGGATTTAGCAACGATGGTGGCGGCCTTTGAAGCCCAACATCGCCAACGCTACGGTTTCACGATGGCGGGGCGGCCGTTGATTGTTGAGGTTTTAACCGTCGAGTTGATTGTGGCGGGGGAAATGCCGCCGGAGCAGGTGAAGCCTCGTCGTGAGGGGGGGGAGCCGGAGCCGGTGGAGCGGGTGAGGTTGTTTGTGGGGGATGGTTGGCAGGAGGGGCCGGTGTTTGAGCGGGCGGATTTGAGGGGGGGCGATCGCATTCAGGGGCCGGCGTTGATTGTGGAGGCGACGGGGACGACGGTGATTGAGCCGGGTTGGTGGGGGTGGGTGAATGATTATGGTCATTTGGTGTTGGAGGGATCCCCCCTGCCCCCCTTAAAAAGGGGGGTTCAAGAGGGGGAGGGATCCCCCCTGCCCCCCTTAAAAAGGGGGGTTCAAGAACAAGAGAAAGAGAAAGATGCGGTGTTGTTGGGGGTGTTTAATCATTTGTGGCGGGCGATCGCTGAACAGATGGGGACGACGCTGCAAAATACGAGCTATTCCGTCAATATTAAGGAGCGCCTCGATTTTTCCTGTGCAATTTTTGATGGGGCGGGGCAATTGGTGGCGAATGCGCCCCATATTCCCGTTCATTTGGGTTCGATGGGGGCCAGTGTGACCAGTTTGATGGCGGCTCGGGGGGGACAATTCCGGCCGGGGGATGTCTATGCTTTAAATAATCCCTATGACGGTGGGACGCATTTGCCGGATATTACGGTGATTACGCCGGTTTTTGTCGAAAATTGCCCCGAACCGGCCTTTTTTGTCGCCTCGCGGGGCCACCATGCCGATATTGGCGGCATTACCCCCGGCTCGATGCCCGCCTATAGTACCCACATCTCAGAGGAAGGGGTGATGTTGAATCATGTCCTGTTGGTGCATGATGGCGAATTTCAGGAGGACGAGATCCAAGCACAGTTAACCGCAGGCCCCTATCCTGCCCGCAATCCTGCCCAAAATATTGCCGATTTACAGGCTCAAATTGCTGCCAATGCTCAGGGGGTGCAGGAATTACGGGCCATGGTGGCTACCTATGGATTGGCCACGGTGCAGGCCTATATGGGCTACGTCCAAGACCAAGCGGAGGAGGCGGTACGGCGGGCCATTGCTGCCCTCAAGGATGGGGCGTTTACCTGTGCCTTGGATGCTGGCCCGGTGATTCGGGTGCAGATCACGATTCACCCAGAAACCCGCAGCGCCACCCTCGATTTCACCGGCACATCCCCCCAAGGGCCGCATAATTTCAATGCCCCTTTAGCGGTGTGTCAGGCGGTGGTTTTATATGTGTTTCGCACGTTAATCGATGAAGATTTGCCCCTTAATGCCGGTTGTTTAAAACCTTTGCATTTGATTGTTCCCCCCGGTTCACTGCTCAATCCCACCGATCCGGCGGCGGTGGTGGCGGGGAATGTGGAAACGTCTCAGGCGATCGCCGATTGCCTTTATGGAGCCTTGGGCGTGTTGGCGGCATCCCAAGGCACGATGAATAATTTCACGTTTGGGAACGGTGCGGTGCAATATTACGAAACCATCTGCGGGGGCAGTGGTGCGGGGCCGGGATTTGCGGGAACTGATGCCGTTCAAACCCACATGACCAATTCCCGCCTTACCGACCCGGAGGTGTTGGAATGGCGGTTTCCGGTGCGGTTGGAGCAGTTTGCGATTCGCCCCGATAGTGGTGGCGCGGGGACTTGGCCGGGGGGCAAGGGTGTGATCCGCAAGGTGCGCTTTTTAGAACCGATGACGGTCGCGATCCTCTCTGGGCGGCGGCAGGTGGCCCCCTTTGGTTTGGCGGGGGGAGAAGCGGGGGCCTTGGGGTGTAATCAGGTGGAGCGGGCCGATGGCAGCGTCGAAATTCTGGAGGGCCGGGCGATCGCCTCCATGGCGGCGGGAGATGCGATCGTCATTGCCACCCCTGGCGGTGGTGGTTATGGCCAACCCAATCGCTCATAATTGATCCAGAATGCTCGCATCCAGTGGAGTCAGCCCATGATCACTCCCTACATAACATGATTAATTCTTTGATCGTTAATCTTAGTAAGATCTTTCATACACAGATCTTTCCCGGTGATCCACCCATCACACTTTGGGTGATCATTAAACTGATTCTGTTATTTTGTGTTGTCATTCTCTTGGTTCGTATCCTGAGAAACTTTCTTAAAAATAAACTCCTTTTAACCTTTAAACTCGACATTGGTAATCGAGAAGCAATCTCTACCATGTTAAGTTACAGCCTCGGGACTTTATTTTTTATTGGTTTTGTCCAAAGTATTGGCTTTAATATTCAATCCCTCTTATTCCTGATCGGCAGTTTGGGCTTTGGGATCGGTTTTGCCCTCCAAGATGTGATTCGCAACTTTATCAGTGGCTTAACGGTATTGATTGAACAAAAAATCAAAGTTGAGGATTATATTGAATTTGATGGACTGACGGGCTATGTGAAAGCCATTTCTTTACGAGCTACTGTCATTCGTACCCGTTCCGGTGGCGATGTGATTGTACCCAACAATAAACTCGTTGAAAGTAAAGTCTTGAGTTGGAGCTATGGCGATGCCATTGGACGAATAGATCTGCCTGTGGTTGTCGTCTATGGCAGTGATCCTGTGTTGGTAACAGAAGTATT
>JAABSU010000235.1 GCA_011390265.1 Spirulina sp. | reverse complement strand
ACCCGTTAAAACGGGTTCCGGAGTGGGCTTCAGCCCACTTTCGCTGTGAGCCAAGAACTTTAGTTCTTGGCGGGTTCGGCATTTGGGTCGGTTCCGCCCAGTCCGTCGGGGATTAAAATCCCCGCCTCACAGCGAAAACCCGTTAAAACGGGTTCCGGAGTGGGCTTCAGCCCACTTTCGCTATGAGCCAAGAACTTTAGTTCTTGGCGGGTTCAGCATTTGGGTCGGGGGGCGATCGCCCTAACGCCCCCAACTCCTCAGTAGGCTTAAACTGCTGCAAACTTCGCCGTAATTCGAGCCATGGCTTCCTCCACATTGGCACGACTATTGAAAGCCGAAATCCGGAAATAGCCCTCACCAGCCGCCCCAAAGCCCGATCCCGGTGTACCCACCACATTTGCCTTTTCCAGCAATTGATCGAAGAAGTCCCAACTGGATAAACCGGCGGGGGTTTTCACCCAAACATAGGGCGCATTTATGCCCCCATAAACCGCAAAACCGGCAGCGGTTAATTGGTCGCGGATGATTTGGGCATTTTCGAGATAGAAATTCACCAAAGTTTTAATCTGACTTTGACCCGCTTCAGAATAAACCGCTTCCGCCCCCCGTTGGACAATGTAGGAAACGCCGTTAAATTTGGTCGATTGGCGACGATTCCACAAACTATGGAGGGCCACCTCTGCCCCATCGCTCGTTTGTACTTTGAGGGATTTGGGAACGACGGTGAGGGCGCAGCGGGTTCCGGTGAAACCGGCATTTTTCGAGAAAGAACGGAACTCGATCGCACAGGTACGCGCCCCTTCAATTTCATAAATAGAATGGGGGATCTCCGGGTCGGTGATGAAAGCTTCATAGGCCGCATCAAAGAAGATGATTGAGCCGTGGGCGTTGGCGTAGTCTACCCAAGCCTTGAGATGGGCTTTGCTGGCGGTTGCCCCCGTGGGATTATTGGGAAAGCAGAGATAGATTAGATCCACCTTCGTTGTCGGTATGGATGCAGTGAAATCATTTTCCGCATTGATGGGCAGATATACCAAGCCGCCGTATTCCCCCTGATCATTGGCGGGGCCGGTATGGCCCGCCATGACATTGGTATCCACATAGACGGGATAAACGGGATCGGTGACGGCGATCGCATTTCCCGTGCCAAAAATATCGAGAATATTCCCCGTGTCACATTTAGAGCCATCGGAGATAAAAATTTCCGAGGCATCAATCTCACAGCCCCGCGCTTGAAAATCCTGAGCCGCGATTTTTTCCCGCAACCACAGATAGCCCTGTTCGGGGCCGTAGCCTTTGAACGTGGTGCGATCGCCCATTTCCGCCACCGCTGCCGTCATCGCGTCCCGACAAGCCTCCGGCAACGGCTCCGTCACATCGCCAATCCCCAGCTTGATAATCGGCGCATCGGGGTGGGCAGTGGCAAAGACGTTGACCCGCCGGGCAATTTCCGGAAACAGGTAGCCGGCTTTGAGTTTTAAATAGTTTTCGTTGATTTTGACCATCGGTAGTGGGTGCGTTGCGTGCGAAAATCCAGTGTTATCCACTTTATCCCGTTTTTTGATCCTAAAAACCATGCCCTTAAATAGTGCGATCGTTGCTTATCTCCATTACCTCAGCTTTGGCCTGATCTTTGCCGCCCTAGCCCTGGAACACCAAACCTTTAAGCCGGAACTGACGATCAAGGAGGCGTGGCGCATCCTGATCAGCGATACGATCTACGGGATCGCGGCGATTACGGTGTTGGTGACGGGGGGATTGCGGCTGATGTATTTCGGGAAAGGTGTGGAATTCTACACGCAAAACCCGGTGTTTTGGGCGAAAATTGCCGTGTTTGTCGTTATTGGTACGCTTTCCCTTTACCCGACAATTTCCTTCCTACGCTGGATTAAGGGACTCCGGGAAGAAACCGCCCCCACGATTAGCGAAACCCAAGCAAAGGCGATCAAGATCATTATCCGCACCGAATTGGCCGGTTTTGCCTTGATTCCCTTGCTGGCAAGTCTAATGGCGCGAGGCATTGGCTTGCCCTAGAACCCCTAAGACAACCCCCACTGACGCACCCCCTAGGGTGCATCAGTTAGATCACCAAATACAATCCATACTCAGCACAAAACCAGGCATCACCTCACCACAGTCAACCGCGACCGGCGACGCTAAAACCACCACATCCTGCCCCGGACGATACACCTCAACCTGTTGGCTGTGAGGATCAATCAACAAACCCAACCCAACCCCCAGCCGTCGATACTCTTCCATCTTCTCCCGCAATCGTTTCAGGGCATCCGTGGGCGATCGCAACTCAATCACAAAATCGGGCACTACCGGAATAAACCCCACCAGATCAATCCCTTCCAAACGAGACTTTTCAATCCAAGACACATCGGGGGAGAATTTCCCCCCCCCAAGGTTTGTAAAATCGTAACCCGTCGATGAGTCAAAAGCCTCGCCTAAATTGCTTTGGCGATTCCAGATCCCGACTTCGATCGCTAAATTTAAATTCCTTTTGCCCGTTTCCCCACCCGTCGGAGCCATCACAATCAATTCTCCATCCTGAGTCAATTCAAGCCGTAGATCTGGGTTGTCAAGACAAAGCTGAGCAAACTGCTCCGGTGTTGTTTTTAAAACAACATTTTGCACATTCAGCAGTAGATGCAGATCCGCCAATGGAGCCGGAATCATTGCTGTGGACATAAACCCCCCCAGGAATTGCAAAACCTAAGCTATCTGAGCACCATGATAGCGCGTTTTGATGGGAACCCTCACCCCAAATCGAGAGAATTCGGATTATAGCAATCCGCCATGATTTGTGAAAATTCTGATTCCCCAAGTAGGGGCTGGGTCTCCCTGCCCTAGCCCTAGCTGCTGCCCTAGCCCTAGCTGCTCTCGGATTGATTTAGGATCGCTATATACCGCATGAATTTTAGGAATTGCTCTATCTACTAGTGGTGAAGGAGCCAAAAGGCATTAGCGAGAACCTGCCAAGACCCAATAAAAGCGAGTACTAGGATGATGAATTGAATCCAACGACTCGATTTAGGGTTGGATGAAGGTTGAGAGCGAGGAAATTTACCCATTGCAATTAATGACTGTGTATTCATAAAGCCGGTGCGTCAGACCCAATTAATCCTGATGTTCAGGCGCAAATTTTGGCTGACGCACCTCTAAAGCGATTAACGCTCAATCAGGCAGTTGCTACCACTTTTTATAGGGTAAGAACTTGCCATTCATGATAATTTTGACGCGATCGCCCTTGGGATCTGCTTCTTTTTCCACATGGAGCGTGAAATCGATCGCACTCATAATCCCATCGCCAAACTTCTCATGCACCACATCCTTAATCGGCATCCCGTAAACCTGCATGATTTCATAAAGCCGATAAATCAGCGGATCAGTGGGAACAACCGGCCCCAAACCCTTCAGGGGGCAGGCCGTCAGTTCCGAAGCCAAACCCGCATCCAAACCGAGAGCCGCCAGCAGTTGGTTGGCCTCCTCCGGGGAGGCACTGGCTTGGCGGTAAAACAGTGAGGCAATCCAAACTTCATCGCGCCCCAACTTGGCCCCCAGTTCTGCAAAGGTCAAGCCAACAACATCCTTTGCCGCCAGCAATGTTTGGGTAATTTCCGGCAAATCAACAGTAGCCATTTTAGATCTCCTTATTCAGTAATTAACGATGGATTGATTGAATTAACAGTGAGTATCAACGGGGTTCGCTTGGGTTAGGCGATCGCCCGTCTGCGAATCCGAGCCTCTTCAACAGCGCGGGTTTCTCGTGAGAGATGCAATTCCATCTCTGCTTTGATGTCATGATAAGCGGGTTGCTGATCGAGGGACTCCCGATGGCGAGAGCGGGGAAAAGGCACATCTAAAATTTTGGCAATTTTAGCCTCCGGCCCCCGCGTCATCATGACAATTTTGTCGGAAAGCAACAGCGCTTCTTCAATACTATGGGTAATCAGAATCACCGTCTTCCGCTGTTGCTCCCAAATCCGTTCCACTTCATCTTGCAAAAATCCCCGCGTTAACGCATCTAATGCGCCAAAGGGTTCATCCATCAGCAAGATTTGGGGATCAATGGCTAACGCCCGCGCAATGCCGACCCGTTGTTTCATCCCCCCCGATAACTCGTGGGGATGGCGGTTTTCAGCACCATTGAGACCCACCAATTCAATATACTCACGGGCGATCGCCTTTTGGCGGGTGACGGATAATTTTGGATTCACCGTTTCAATGGCAAAACAAATATTATGCATCACCGTCATCCAGGGCATCAGGGCATAGTTTTGAAAAACAACGCCGCGATCAGGGCCAGGGCCGCTAATCGGCACACCGTTGATTAAAACTGTTCCCGTGGTGGGTTCTGATAACCCGGCAATGATATTCAGCAATGTGGATTTACCACACCCAGAAGGGCCAATAATCGACACAAAAGTATTGGCTTCAATTTCTAGGTTAATATCCTCTAAAGCCGTGTAGTCAAGGGTGGCTTTGCGGGTCATGCGGCTAAACCAATCGCGCTGACCATAGTAGGTTTTAGAAACCCCTTGAATTGAAAGCGGCGCACTGGCGGACATAGTAGCAGTTTGGCGATAGGAAGTGGAGGAAGTTGTGATCATATTTTTTTTCCAAAAGCAACCCAAGCTTGCAAGAAACTAAAGAGGCGATCCAAGACTAAACCGACCCCACCAATCACCAGAATGGCGGTAATAATACTGGTGATTTTGAGGTTATTCCATTCATTCCAAACGAAATAACCAATCCCAGACCCCCCGACGAGAATTTCCGCCGCCACAATCACCAACCAAGCAATACTAATACTGATCCGCAAACCGGAAACAATATAGGGGGCCGCCGCCGGTAGAATCACTTTCGTCAGGGTGCGCCAGCGGGATGCGCCTAGGGTGCGGGTGACATCGAGGTAAGCGGAATCTACATGGCTAACGCCAAACTTGGTGTTAATGAGTGTGGGCCAGATGCTGGTAATGGCAATTACAAACAGGGCAGTGCTTTCTGAATTTTTGAGCAGACCTAAGCCAAGGGGGAGCCAAGC
>JAABSU010000234.1 GCA_011390265.1 Spirulina sp. | reverse complement strand
GTCTCTCCTGCGGTGCTCATAATTCTAGATGGCTGGGGTTATCGAGAGTCTGCCGATGGCAATGCCATTAAAACGGCTTCCACCCCGATTATGGATAGTTTATGGGCAACCTATCCCCATACCTTAATTCACACTTCTGGCAAAAAAGTAGGCTTACCTGAGGGCCAGATGGGTAATTCTGAGGTGGGTCATCTCAATTTAGGGGCGGGACGGATTGTCCCCCAAGAATTAGTGCGGATTTCTGATGCGGTTGAAGATGGTTCTTTTTTAGAAAATCCGGTGCTTCGTCAATTATGCGCGGATGTTCGCCAATCTGGTGGCAAGCTCCATTTTTTGGGACTTTGCTCTGAGGGTGGGGTTCATTCCCATGTGCAGCATTTATTTGGTTTGTTAGATCTGGCGAAGGCGGAGGGGATGAACGAGGTTTGTCTCCATGTGTTTACCGATGGGCGGGATACGAAGCCCACGGAAGCCATTGGTGTCCTCCACCAGATTCAAGCCCAGATTGATGCGGTGGGGGTGGGCAGGATCACGACGATTAGTGGTCGTTACTATGGGATGGATCGCGATCGCCGCTGGGATCGGGTTGAAAAGGTTTATCGGATCATGACGGAAGCGGGGGAGATTGATCCCCGTTCACCGGCAGAAATTATTCAAGCCTGCTATGACGAGGGGATTAATGATGAATTTATCCCGCCGGTGCGGGTGGCGGCGGGGGCTGTGGAGCCGGAAGATGGCTTGATCTTTTTCAATTTCCGCCCCGATCGCGCCCGGCAACTGACGGCGGCGTTTGTGAAGCCAGATTTTGAGGGTTTTGCACGGGAACAGATTGAGCCGCTGCATTTTGCGACGTTTACGCAATATGATCCGACGTTGCCGGTGTCGGTGGCCTTTGCCCCCCAAAGTTTGAATAATATCTTCGGGGAAGTGGTGGCAAACCATGGCTTAAAACAACTTCGTACTGCTGAGACGGAAAAATATCCCCATGTCACCTACTTTTTCAATGGTGGTTTAGAGCAACCTTTTCCGGGGGAAGACCGGGAGTTGATTCCTAGCCCGATGGTGGCCACCTATGATAAAAAGCCAAGTATGTCCGCTGAACAGGTGACGGATGTGGCCTGTGCGGCGTTGGCGAAGGGGGAATATGCCCTGATTGTGATGAACTATGCCAACCCGGATATGGTGGGCCATACGGGCAATATGGCGGCGGCGGTGGAGGCGATCGCCACTGTTGATAAAACCCTCGGGCGGCTAATTGAGGCGATCGGCAAAGCTGGAGGCACGGCGATTATTACCGCTGACCATGGTAATGCGGAATGTATGTGGGATGAGGAGGGAAAACCTTGGACAGCCCACACGACCAATCGTGTACCCTTGATTCTCATTGAAGGGGAAGGGTTAAAAATTCCTGGCCATGGCACAGAAGTGCAACTGCGGGAAGAGGGTCGCCTCTGTGATATTGCCCCAACGCTGTTGGAAATTATGGGATTGCCTCAACCGGTGGAGATGACGGGGCGATCGCTCCTCCAACCGGCTTTGGTGGATCTCAAACCCAGTCGCACGCCGGTTAAGGTGGCGTTGTGATCCCCCCTGCCCCCCTTAAAAAGGGGGGTTTTAGAAATAAAACTTAACCCCCTTATCAAGGGGGTCGGCGTAGCCGGGGGGATCTTGCAAACTTCGGCAGAGGGATCCCCCCTGCCCCCCTTAAAAAGGGGGGTGATGGGGCTATTGCATCAACCAGCCTTTCAGACGACGGGCCACTTGGGGGCGGCGGAGTTTGCGCATCGCTTTGCTTTGGATTTGGCGCACCCGCTCTCGGGAGAGGTTGAAAATTCCCCCCACTTCTTCCAGGGTGTGGGGTTGGCTGCTGTTTAAGCCATAGCGGAGCGTGATCACATCTTTTTCGCGCTCCGTCAGTACGTCGCTCAATACCTCCCAGATTTCCTGACGCATCATCATTTCACCCATTTGCTCCTCGGGCAACTTGAGATCATCATCTTCGAGCAAATCCATCAACTCGGTATCTTCGCCTTTCCCGACGCGATGGTTGAGGGAAAGGGATTGACGGCGCAGTTGGAAGAGGTGACGCAGTTGCTCCGGGGTAACGTCCAGTTCCTGGGCTAACTCGGTTTCGGTGGGGTTGCGTCTCAGGGTTTGCTTAAGGACGCGCTGGGCTTTCTTAAGTTTGTTGAGCTTTTCGACGATGTGGATGGGGAGGCGGATCGTGCGGGCATCATTGGCGATCGTGCGGGTGATCGCTTGGCGAATCCACCAATAGGCATAGGTGGAAAATTTATAGCCTTTGTGGGGATCGAATTTTTCCGTGGCGCGGTTTAAGCCGATCGCCCCCTCCTGAATTAAATCTAAAAAGGGAACCCCCCGGTTTAAATAGCGTTTGGCAATGGAGACGACTAAACGCAAGTTAGAGCGGATCATTTTCCGCTTGGCGACGCGCCCCTGATAGAGTTGCTGCTCCAGTTGACGCTCGGTAATGCCCAAGCTGGCGGCAATTTCGGCGGCAGTGGGGGGGCGTTCGTATGCTTCACAGAGGCGATCGCGCAGTTCTTCAATTTCAACAATCACCCGCACCCGTTGTGCTAATTCCACCTCTTCATTGGGCTTGAGGAGGGGATAGCGGGCCATTTCTTTAAAGAATGCGCCCACCGTATCATCTAAGTCGCTCTTGCGATAATTACGCCGCGCTTCAGCAGTTCCGTTGGCGGCAGTGGAAAACTCAATATCGACACGGGATGAAGGAGATCCCTGCGGCATTGGATCTAAATCCGTTGAATTTAAATCCAGGGGTTGATCCTTGAGGACATTTAATGCAGTAACATTCATAGGGATTGTGAGAATGGACGAAGTAGGGTCTATTAAAAAAGAAATTGTTAAGATAGAGGAGTAGAGTAAAAATCAGAAACAAGGGCTAAATCATCAATTAAAGCCGAGGGAAGTTGCTCAATAGGCTAGCAGAAATTCTCACTTAATCTGTTTTCTGGATTACAAAACGCTCCGTTAAAGTCTGAGAATTCTGACAAATTACAGAGAAATCTGGGAAAATCTCCAGGGTGCAAAGGGACAATCCACGCGCCAATTGCAAACAAAAATTGGCCAATCCTGAAGTTGGCCCTAGCTTAACATTGGATTTTCAGAAATCCAGCAAAACTTGAAAAATATTTAATTGCGGCGCGGCTCCCCATCAACGTTGCTGCAAACTGGGGGCGTTAAAAATAGCGACTGGATTAAAAACAATACTGCTGGTTTCCCGGAGATAGCCGGTGATGTAGGGTTCTAGGTCTGGGCTAAAGAGGCCGGTGGGGGGCTGTAGCAGGGAAGGGAGGTAACTGGTGATTTCTTCGACGGTTTGCACCATTAGCCCTAGGGTACGGCCCGCCACATCGAGAACAATTACCGTGACGGTGGAGAGGGCGGCCAAGTCTAAACCGCCTAAATTGAGTAGATGATTGAGATCAATTACCCAAAGCATTTCCCCCCGCCAGTTATAAATGCCCAGTACGGCATCGGGCATATCGGGGACGGGGAGGACATGGGCGATCGCCATGTGCAAAATTTCCTGAATCGACTCCACCGGCAACAGGGCCGGATTCTCTAATCCCAGTTGGAAACAGAGGTATTTTTGCTCCACCTCTGGGGGTGTTGAGGGAACGAGCGCCGCAACGCCCCCCGATGGGGGCAATGTGACCACCGCTTCCCGCAGGGATGTGCCTGAATCAAGCCAGGCTGCTAAATCAATAGCGAGGGCGGTGCTGGCGAGGGAAAGATGATCGCGCCAGTGGGGTTGGGGTTGGCCCTGTTGGTAGGCGGCGATCGCCACCGTACTCAACCCCGGCACCTGCAACTTTTTCAACCCCCGCTCAATAATCGGCACAGTGGTTTGCTGGGGAGGACTCGCCCCTTCCCCCACTAAGGCCACACAAAGACAATGATCCTGCCAACTGACTTGGGCATCCACCCCCAAGGGATGGAGTTTGTAATTGAGCAGACGGGCGATGATGGCGGGTTCACCGGCCCGAGCCTGCTCCAGAATGGCCGCCTGATCCATGGGGGCTAGGTTCATAGGTTAAAGGTAATCACACAGGAGGGTGTCACGGGTGGCGAGGCCGGTGGTGGGGTTCACGCCACTGGCCTGTTCACATAACTCCGCTTGAATATCTGCCCGGAGCAGGACATCGGTAAAATCGGCTCCCTCAATGTTGGCCCCCTTAAACCTTGCCCCCATGGCTAACGCTCCCTCAAGCAAGGCATTTTTTAAATTAGCTCGGGTTAACCGAGCAGACCCCAAGGCGGCAAAGCGCAAATTGGCCCCCTCTAAGTTGACGGAATCCATATTCGCGGAAAAGAACGTCACACCCTCTAAATTGGCATGACTAAAATCACTTTGGCGCACATCGGCACTTTTAAAGCTGGAATCCCGCAGGTCTTGACCGGCAAAATCGACACCGTTTAAAAACCGATTGTTATAGTCTGTGGCGGTGGCGACGGGGGCGATCGCCCCCCACAGGCAAAGAACGCTGATCACCACAGCACAGAACCAAGACCAGTGGCGTTTGATCATAGCTTGTTCGCTCAACAGAGGATTTCCAAAGGTTTCATTGCCATCCTACCAAAAATTGCCCAGCACTCCGGTGATCAGCCTAAGCTGCCACGGTCGCTAAGAGGGGGAAACCGAGGGATTCCCGCTGTTGGTAGTAGCGTTGGGCCACCTGCCGCGCTAGGTGGCGAATCCGGCCGATATAGCGGGTGCGCTCGGTGACGGAAATTACGCCCCGGGCATCGAGCAGGTTAAACGTGTGGGAGCATTTGAGGACGTAATCATGGCTGGGGAGGACTAGGCCCCGCTCGATCAGTTGGCTGGCTTCCTGTTCATAGAGGCTAAAGAGTTGGAAGAGGCGATCGCTATCGGCGGCTTCAAAGTTATAGGTGCATTGCTCCACTTCCCCTTGGAGGTGGATATCGCCATAGGTGATGTTGCCCTGCCATTGGATTTTGGCGATCGCATCCACATCCTGCAAATACATGGCCAACCGCTCTAGGCCGTAGGTAATTTCAATGGAAACGGGGCGGCAATCGATGCCACCGCATTGTTGAAAATAGGTGAACTGGGTGATCTCCATGCCATCAAGCCACACTTCCCAACCCACGCCCCAAGCGCCCAAGGTGGGGGATTCCCAGTTATCTTCCACAAAACGAATATCATGATCCTCTGGGTGAATCCCTA
>JAABSU010000233.1 GCA_011390265.1 Spirulina sp. | reverse complement strand
CCCCACACCCTCATCGACAGCCTCCACGCCCTCCTCGCCCTCTACAGCGAAGAACAAACCCTCCCCCCCGTCCGCCGCTTCCTCAAAGACACCGGCCTAATCACCAACGATCTCCTAATGAAAACCCTCGAAATCGCCTTCAAAGTCCTCCCCCAAAACACCCCCGAATACCAAAACCTCCTCAACCTCTGGCTCAACCTCGAAGAACTCAAAACCAAAGTCATCGTCGAACAACTCCAAATCGATTACACCCCCGAAGGCCAACTCAACCTCTTCCCCAATCAACCCTAACCCCATCCCCCCAAAAATGCTAAAATCACAACCAGATTAGTCCCCTAAACAAAACAGGAGAGAGCCGATGGTTCAATCCCTAGATATCGCCAAATATTTCATCATCAAAGCCTATCAAGAGGGTCAAGACCAGTTGATCACCAACCTCAAGATCCAAAAACTGCTCTACTACTCTCAATGCTTATATCTAGCCCTGTATCATGAACCTCTATTTAGTGAAGAAATCCAAGCCTGGCGATATGGCCCAGTTTGTCCCCCAGCCTACCACTTTTATAGTGAATTTGAAGCGCAACAATTGCCCATTCCTCAATCAGAAACCTTAACAGAACTCACCTTAGAAATAAAAGAAGTTCTTGACGAAGTGTGGGAATATTTTGGAACATACCATGCCTACGACCTCAGCGCCTTAACCCATATAGAATTTCCCTGGAAAAAAGCCCGTCAAAGCCTACCCCCTCAAGCCGCTTCCAATGCCGTAATCCTCCTAGAAGATATGCGCCTATTAGGGGAAGAAAAACTATTAGAGATTGAACAAGCTCACCCCTGTTACGGGCCAATCGTTGCCGCAGTAGTGCAACAAGCCCATGAAAATTCAGAAAATTCAGACTCTATTCAACAAGGAGGAGCTTATGACTGGCTTAAATCCCTTCTTGCTTAAAAAAACCAAAACCTTTGAAAAAAGCTTTAAAAAATTAGCAAAATCTTATAAATCTCAATCTCAACAGCAAGAATTTATCCGTTCAATCGCAGAATATTTGGAGAACTTAACCAATAATCCTTATTCCCCTAAATCTCGTCTCGAACCTCATCCCAAAGGTATTAAAATCCCAGAAAATTGGCAATTTTATAAACTGGTCATAGTGATTGCTAAAGGAGCATCAGGACAAGTGCGGTTAATGTATTTGGTAAATGAAACAGAACGAGAAATTCAATTATTGTTAATTTACAATTATCAACAGTTTAAAAAACGTCCTGCGGATCAAGACATTGCCCAAGCCATCCAAAATGCACTTGAGTTTTAGACTCTCCATTTCCTGTTCCCCGTTCCCCATTCCCCATTCCCCATTCCCCATTCCCCCAATGCCCAACCCCCAAACCCTTTATAACCGCCTCAACATCACCCCCGAACAACTCACCCAATTTTGCCAACAGCACCATATCATCGAACTATTACTATTTGGTTCAATTTTAAGAGACGACTTTAGCAGCAATAGCGACATTGATATATTAGTCGTCTTTGATCGGAATGCTAACCCTCATCTGAGCCTTATGGATCTCGTCGGCATCCAATACGAACTAGAAAAAATAGTCGGACGTAAAGTCGATCTCATTGAAAAACGTTCAATTGTCGATAGTGATAACTGGATTCGTCGCCAAAATATCTTAAACAATGCCCAGGTTTTTTATGAATCAAGACCAATCTTATCTACTGGATATTAGCAAACTGTGTCAAACCCTATTCCCCCACAACCCTTAATAACCCCTCAAACACCGGATCACCAAAACTCATCAACCGTAATACTGGATGGGCTTCAAAAACCGCTGGGTTAAACGTTACCCGCCAGGATTGTTGTGAGGCATCATCGGAGAGTTGCCATTGTCCCTCTCCTAAATCTACCCAGTTAAAACCCCGCTCCTGTAGGATGTGCGATCGCCTCAATAGCGTTTCAATTTCCTGCCACGACAAAGGAGCCGGAGCCAGGGGAATGCGTAACTCTGCTAAATCCGCCTCCACATCCATCTCCACCATTTCATTCAACGAGGGCCGCACCGGAGCCACCGCCATCTCCGCTTCAAACTCCGCCATTAACACATCCTCCTCCTGAGGATCCGCGCTCATCGTTGCCTGCTCAATAAACGTCGGCACTTGCGCCAAAATCGGCTGGAGATTCCCCACAATACTCGTAAATAAACCAATCCGTTCCCGCAACCGTTTATAAACCTTCGCTTCCACCGTGCCATCATAGTAAAAATTGTGAATTTTTACCGTGGGATACCGTTGGCCAATCCGGTCTAACCGGCCAATTCTTTGCTCCACTCGCATCGGGTTCCAGGGCAAATCATAGTTAATTAACACCCCACAAGTTTGTAAATTTAACCCCTCACTGGCGGACTCCGTACAGAGCAAAATTTGGATCTCCCCCTCGCGAAAACGGCGCTTAATTTCCTCCTTGGGGACAACCTGCCAAGCGGGGTCTGGGTTGTGGATCGGCAATTCTCCCCCTCGGCCCGAATAACAGGCAAGGCGATCGCCATACACCAACCGCAACTCCTTCCGTAAATAATCCATCGTGTCCGTATATTGCGTGAAAATAATCGCACTTTCCCGCTCCAAAAATTCCCCCCGCAACGTCTGCAACAAAAACGATAACTTGCTATCCTCCCCCGTATCCTCAAACTGCCTTAACAGCGTTTCCAAATACTCAATTTCCTTCGGATCTACCGGCTCCATATACCGCTCCAACCCCTGAATCACCCCATCATCTGCCTCATCCACATCTACTAAATCATCCTCAGTTAAACTAATCCCCGCTAAACGGCGCTTCAGGGATTCATGAATCGCATAAAACGAACTGGTTAAACGCTTGCGATAAAGCGTCATTAGAAACCCTAAAGCCTTGCGGTCTTGTTTTTGCGCCAAACGGTAAAAATTGCGCACATAATCACTGACGGCTTGATAAAGGGGAATTTCGCGATCGCCCTCCAAACCAATGGCATTATCCTGAACAAAACGCTGGGGAATATCCCGCGCCAACAACCCCCGCCGATAATATTGCCGCAATGTGTCCCGCGTATGGCGAAACATCAAATCTTTCAGGGGCGTATTCGTCGTTAAATATTGGCGCGAAGCCTCAATAAACGCCTGATTATCACACAACTGTTTGCCCTGCACCAACGCCTTGCCCGCCTGCCAAATATCCCGCAGTTTATAACTCAACAACCGATCTTCCTGCTGCAAATAAGCTTGTAAACGGCCACAGGGTTCGCCACCCCACCGGAAATAATCCACCGACATCCGCTGCCAAAACTCCAAAACCGTCGGATCAGGATCTTCTCCCAACGTCATAAAATAATCACAAAAACTATCCCCATACCGCCAATGCCCCGGCAATCCCAACAACGCCAACAAATCAAACACCTCAATCGGATCAATCTGCATCGGTGTAGCCGACAACAACATTAACGCCGTCGTTTTCGGTCGCAACTGCTGCATCAATTTTAATAACCGATTGGGGGTATCTTTCCTCGCCTTCGGTGTTTTCCGTCGCGCATGGTGGGCTTCATCTAAAATAATGAGATCCCAAGGTTCTGCCGCTAATAATTCCGCCCCCCGCTCCTGACGACGCACCAAATGCGACGAAGCCAGCACCAAATCATGCCGATTCCAAGGATTAAGCTCCCCTTTGCAACTCTGACCATAGGGATCTTTAAATTCCCCCTGAGCATAACTCCAAAAATGCAAATTAAACTTATCCCTTAACTCCTCCTGCCACTGCGGTTGCACACTCGCCGGAACTAAGATTAATACCCGCTTCACCCTTTGACTCACCAACAAATACCGTAAAATCAACCCCGTTTCAATCGTTTTACCCAATCCCACCTCATCCGCAATCAAAAAACTGCGGGGAAACGTCGCCGCCACCCGTCGCAAAATCTTAAACTGGTGGGGCCAAGGTTGAATTGGAATCGATTGAACGCAAAAATCCAAACAGCCGGAATGTTGATGGAGATTCAACAGCGGTGAAAATGCCGCCTGTTCCCGCTCTTTTTCTGCTAAAGATAGTTTCTGAACCACCGGGATCACCGCTGGTTCTGGTGAGGATAACCCCGGACTGATGATCGGTCTAGTATCAAACTCTTCCTTTACATCCCAAGTCGGCTGACGATTCGGCAAATAACGCAATAATTTCGCCCGTACCGCCTCAGGAACGCCAAACAATTTAACATTGGGAGCTAAATCATTCCACAACTGTTCAAACCGAAAAACCTCTTCATTGACCCGTTCCGCATCCCGCCCCCCTTCCCAACTACAATACACATGGAACGATTCAATATTTTGCTCCCAACCACTTAAGGATTCATTGTTAGACCCAAAACATACCAATTGGTTAAAATCAGGATCGGTGAAAATTCCTACTTTTTCATGAAAAATATGCTGGGGATCGAGTTGTTGGACTGGACTTTCGGGGATGCCATCTTTTTTCAGGGGAATAGCAATTTTAATATCGAGATAGCCATACTCAATCAACCACGATAGAATTTCAAAGTGTTTCAGTTGCGCCAGAGTTTGCGGGGGTGTAAGGGCGGATTCTAGACAATCATTTAAAGCATCTCGCAGATCATAGCCTTTTTGGATCGCCGCTAAATCCTGGGGGGAAAAGTAACACCCCATAATCAGACGCATTTTTCCCTGATTCCGCAGCAATGCCCCCAAGCCCGCCGCCACCCGGCTTAAAATGGCACTACTAAAAAAGCCAGATTTGCGGTCATATTGACAAGCACGTTCTAAAGCAGGAATATAAAAATCAAGAATGGGGTTATCTTGGTTGTTCGAGTAGCTAATTTTCCATTCGTGGTTAGATAGCATCATTCCCTACTCTCCCAACAAAATTCGTAAAGCCCGCAACACAGTATTACGATTGCCATTGTTCACTTTCGCAAACCAATAATGAGCTTCTTCATTGCTCATCCCTTCAATTCCCGATGTGATATTCATGATTTTGTCTT
Organism: Spirulina sp.; assembly: GCA_011390265.1. Taxonomy (GTDB): domain Bacteria; phylum Cyanobacteriota; class Cyanobacteriia; order Cyanobacteriales; family Spirulinaceae; genus Spirulina. The sequence goes on along the minus strand of JAABSU010000233.1, from coordinate 223 downwards.
CTTTTCGTAACGGTTGCAACACTTGAAAGAGAATCGCTAAACTTACCCCGGTTTCTTCACTGAGAATATAGGGATTTTGCCGTTTGTAGGAGAGGGTTTTTGGATCATACTTGTTAGCTTTTAAGATTTGATAGATATGGTGACGGGCCAAAACTAAGCGATTCCCTTTGAGCCGGCCAATGCGTTTCGCCGCTGGTCGCTTCTTTTGCCCCGCTTGTTTATA
>JAABSU010000232.1 GCA_011390265.1 Spirulina sp. | reverse complement strand
GAAATTAAATGGTCAAACCATATTATTGGCAATCAAATTCTGGGGATTACGGAGGCCAGTACAGAGCAATATACGAAGTATTTAGCCAATTCACGGCTGCGGGCTATTGGTTTAGAGGCGATCTATCCTGATGAAAAATACAAAAAATCGCCCTATGCCCATTTAGAGCGGTTTAGTGACACCAAAGCCGATGGCAATACGAAGGCGAATTTCTTTGAGGCGGGGGTGACGAGTTATGTGATGTCTTCCGGTTTAACGGGTTGGGATGAAATTTAATCCCCCCTGCTTCGATTAAATTTCCGATGCAAGGGAAATGATTCCCCCTGCCCCCCTAAAAAAGGGGGGTTTTTGGGTTTTAATGGCAGGCGGTATCGGGAAATTTCTATAATTACGAAAAATTGAGATCAAATCGGAGGATAATAATGTCGGTTTCATTGAGATCACGTTCTTACCATGATTGTGCTGAGGAGGCGACGATTCAGGCCTTCGAGAGCGATGGCGAGCAGGGCTTAACGGCGGAGATAGTTGTTCAACGTTATCAACAATATGGTTACAATGAACTGGAATTTAAACCCGGTAAACCGGCGTGGCTCCGGTTTTTGCTGCAATTCCATCAACCCTTGCTCTATATCCTCCTCTTGGCGGGGGCCGTGAAGGCGTTGCTGGGGTCTTGGCCCGATGCGGTGGTGATTTGGGGGGTGACGCTGATTAATGCGGTGATTGGTTATGTCCAGGAGGCGAAGGCGGAAGGGGCGATCGCCTCCCTGGCCAAAGCCGTCACCACCGAAGCCACCGTGATCCGCGACGGGCAAACCCTCCGGATTCCCTCGCGGGATCTCGTACCGGGGGATTTGGTGCAGCTTAGTTCTGGGGATAAAGTACCGGCGGATCTCCGCTTGACGAGTTTGCGCAGCCTTCAGGTGGATGAATCCGCCCTGACGGGGGAATCCCTCCCGGTGCAAAAAAAGATTGTGCTTTTGGATGCGGATACGCCCCTAGCGGAACGACTAAACATGGCCTATGCCGGTAGTTTTGTCACCTTCGGCCAAGGGCGGGGCATTGTGATTGCCACCGCCAGCGCCACAGAAGTGGGGCAAATTTCCCAATCTATGGAGCAGGGGGTCAGTTTACAAACGCCGTTAACCCGTAAGTTTGACCAATTCAGCCGTACACTGCTCTACTGCATTTTGGCCTTGGCGGCTTTTACGTTTGCGGTGGGTTTGGGCCAGGGGGGCGATTTAGTCAAGATGTTTGATGCGGCGGTGGCCTTGGCGGTGAGTGCGATTCCGGAGGGGTTGCCCGCTGTGGTGACGGTAACGCTGGCCATTGGTGTGAATCGGATGGCGGCGCGTCATGCGATTATTCGCAAATTACCGGCGGTGGAAACCGTGGGCAGTGCGACGGTAATCTGCTCTGATAAAACCGGGACGCTGACGGAAAACCAGATGACGGTGCAGCGGATTTATGTGGGTGGCGATTACTACCAAACCAGTGGCGGCGGTTATAGTCCCCATGGTGAAATTACGCCGGTAGAGCCGGGGCCGGCTTGGACGGCGGATCAAGATTTGCCGCCTGTGGTGATGGAATGCTTGACGGCGGGGTTGCTCTGTAATGATTCCCAACTGAAGCAGCAGGGAAATAGCTGGTCGGTGATGGGGGATCCGACGGAAGGGGCATTGATTGCTGCGGCGAAAAAGGCCGGCCTGAGTCAGTCGGGTCTCAATTCCGCCCGATCGCGCCTCGATTCGATCCCCTTTGAATCGGAGTATCAATATATGGCAACGCTCCACGATGGGGATCATCGGGTGATCTATATCAAAGGCTCAGTCGAAGCGCTGTTGAGTCGCTGTAGCCAGATGGTGGATCGGGATCATCAGCCGGTGGCTTTGGCACGGGAAGCCATTGAGGAGGCGGTGGAAACGCTGGCAAGTCAGGGGTTACGGGTGTTAGCCTGCGCGAAGAAGGAGGTGGGACACCATTACCACGAGCTGGAGCATGAACACATCGAAACCGATTTAATCTTTCTGGGGTTACTGGGGATGATTGACCCGCCACGACCGGAGGCGATCGCCGCTGTCCAGGCCTGCCAAAAGGCCGGCATTCAGGTCAAGATGATTACCGGGGATCACATCATGACGGCAAAGGCGATCGCCCAACGGATGGGGATTACCCAAAACGGGGAAATCCAAGCCTTTGAAGGCAGGACCCTGGCAAAGATGGATGATCAGCAAATCGCCGAGAGCATCAGCACCGGTTCTGTCTTCGCCCGCGTCGCCCCCGCCCAAAAACTGCAATTGGTGCAATCCCTCCAAGCCCAGGGCCACATCGTCGCCATGACCGGTGATGGAGTCAACGATGCCCCCGCCCTCAAACAGGCGGATATTGGTATCGCCATGGGCAAAGATGGTACGGAGGTGGCACGGGAATCGGCGGATATGTTGCTCACCGATGATAATTTTGCCTCCATTGAGGCGGCGGTGGAGGAGGGCCGCACCGTTTATCAGAATTTACGCAAGGCGATCGCCTTTCTCCTCCCCGTTAATGGGGGGGAATCGATGACGATACTCCTCAGTACATTGTTAGCGCGGGAGTTACCGATTGATTCCCTCCAAGTCCTGTGGCTCAACATGATCAACTCGATCACAATGACCGTCCCCCTCGCCTTTGAACCCAAGAGCACTGGCCTAATGGCACAGGCCCCCCGTGATCCCAATTCCCCCCTGATTACCAAAAAACTCCTCAACCGGATCATCGCAGTATCAGCGTTTAACTGGATTTTGATCTTTGGGATGTTTGAATGGGTACAACGCACAGGAGGAAGTGTGGCTTTGGCCCGAACAATGGCCATTCAGTCCCTCGTCGCGGCCCGGATTATTTACCTGATCAGTATTAGCCAATTGGGGGCAAATATGGCCAACCTGATCCGGGGCAAAACCAAAGTTCTAGGAAAAACACCAATTTTGCTGGTGGGGATCGCCGTGGCGGTGATTTTGCAGGTGGTCTTTAGCCAATGGAGCGTGATGAACGAACTGTTCCACACCGCTCCCTTAACATGGCAACAAGGGCTGATCTGTCTCCTGCCGATGGTGCCGATGATTCCCATGGCCATCTTCGCCAATTTCATCGACCCTGGCCCGCAAACAGTCTCAGCCCCTAAACGCTAAGGGTCTGGCCTGGCGATCGCTCATCCCCTGGTTGGGGGGTGATCGCCTCCCCGACTCAGATCATTGCGGTCTTAGGGTAGGAGAGCAGCGAAATTCGACACGGTAGAGATAAAACACCTCATCGGCAATCGCCAAACTTTCTGTAAATTCTGTAAGGTACTCAACACAAAGGGCCTCATCTTCAACACTGAGGGGTTCATTTAAAATGAGAATCAATTGTGATAAAGACCGTTCCTCAAAAAGAGTTTTAACTTGCTCTATGATCACAGACTGATCAACAGGATTCCGATCTATCGTGAAACGGGTAAAACTACCCAGTTTTTGGGTTTCTGGATAGTAAAATTGACGGTTTAAATAAACGGTAATCGAAGCCATGGCATAGTCTGGACTGCCCACAATAAATTCTTGATCTAACTGGGCTGTTTTTAAATACTGTGCGGTGGCTTTGCCTGAGGAAAAGGGATAGCGGATATCATAAATGACCTGTAGGATCCCGGCGATCGCTTGACCCGTGAGCAGCATCGTTAAAACAAGGGCGGGCCAATTTTGCCGTGGGCGGCGTGGGGATTGCTCACGAGCCGGATCGGGGTAATAATTGGCAATCCAGAGGGCAGCAATCAGGGCGATCGCTAAATGTCCCGTATGGCGAATTCCCCCCAGAAATTTGAAGTAGGAAAAGCCCAAAATCCCTAAAGTGGCTAGGGTGTAAAACGTGAGCGCAGCGGGTTTATGGCGAAGGGATTGGGCAAAGAGGAGAAAGAGGAGTAGGGAGGCGATCGCAAATAGCCCTAAATCAAGAGAAGCACTATGGGGCTTGATTAAAACCAGATAGTTTGATGACAGTCGAGACAGGGCATCCAATGCCCTCATCTGATCAAAATACAACACCCAACCTGAGGCAAAACTACTTGCATCACCGGGAATCATTTGATCCAGGGAAATCCAACCCACACCCCCGACAATTCCAACACTGAGGGCCAGATCTAACCATTTTCCTCTGGTGTTTAACCAGGATTCCCTCGATAAAGCATAATCCACAACTAATGCTGCAATGGCGGCGATCGCCAAAATCGTCGCAAAAATATTGGCCTGCATCATCAAGGCTAAACTCAATGCCAAACCCAAATAAGTATGGCGACGGGTTGCAAATAGCGCACAAAAGAGAAATGTTCCTAAAATACCAAAGGCATAATTACGGCTAATCAACGCATATTCATAGGCTCCGTAGTATCCAAAGCAAAATAGAATCCGTTGCAAGCGAGAAAACGGCGCATATCTGAGCATCACATAGGTAAACCCTGCCGCAATGCCAAAATGAAAAAGCTGCATTAAACGCGGATCTTCAGTAATCTGAGCTAACCCGTAAACCGCAATATACCAAAGCCAAGGATGTCCATCATAACTAATATTGTTGAACAAATCTCCCCAAGAGTCAGCCACTAAACCATGGAGCCAAACATTGGCTTCATCTCGCCATAGTTCATGATGCAGCATACCCGTGATGCCGAATGCCAAATACACCCCCATGAAGATGGCGATAAATTTGGAATTGGGCAGCCGATTCAAAGCTTGATTGAGAGGAATCAGAAACGAATTTTTGAACGAGAAAGATATCTTTGTCATCGATAGGTCAATTTGAAATTTAGCCAGCTTTGGAGATAGTTTACCTCAATAGACAAAGCCCCCTCATTATGAGGGGGCTTTATTCAGTTATAGATGGGGTTGTTAAACCAGAATCTTAACCGTTGATGGCAGGAGCGGTCAGAGCCACAGGCGCAGACTCAGCAGAAGCCAGGTCGAGGGGGAAGTTGTGCGCGTTACGTTCGTGCATTACTTCAAAACCCAAGTTGGCGCGGTTGAGAATGTCAGCCCAGGTATTGATGACGCGACCTTGAGAATCCAACACAGATTGGTTGAAGTTGAAGCCGTTCAGGTTGAATGCCATCGTGGACACACCCAGAGCGGTGAACCAAATCCCAATCACGGGCCAAGCACCTAAGAAGAAGTGCAGGGCGCGGGAGTTGTTGAAGGAAGCGTATTGGAAGATGAGACGACCGAAGTAGCCGTGAGCTGCAACGATGTTGTAGGTTT
>JAABSU010000231.1 GCA_011390265.1 Spirulina sp. | reverse complement strand
CCGCGTTGTGACGCTGGTTTATTTTGATTAGGATTTTGCTCCCATGAATGTTGCTGTGCCAGCCCTGCTGCTCTACTCGATTGTTGGGGCTGTCGTTTTGGTGTATGTCCCTTACCTGGTGGTGGCCTACGGCCGGTTTCAGGTGGGGATGGATATCGCGGCCCCCCGGGCTATGTTTGACCGCTTGCCTCCCTATGCCCAACGGGCAACCTGGGCCCATCAAAATAGTTTTGAAGCATTGATGATTTATGCCCCGGCGGCTTTGATGGCCTATGGGACGGGGGTGGAATCGGTGGCGGCGGCCTATGGGGCGATCGCCTTCCTGGTCGCCCGATTACTCTTTTCTCTGTTCTACATTGTCAATATTCCTGTGGGGCGATCGCTGATGTTTGGCATCGGCACCGCTTGCAGCCTGACGCTGTATGTTCTAAGTTTATTAACCGTCGGCCCTATTCTGGATTAATCTATGGCTTCTACCTTTTCCTTTGATGTGGTCAGCGATTTCGACCGTCAAGAGATGGTGAATGCAGTGGATCAGGTGCTGCGGGAACTGAAAAGTCGCTACGATCTCAAAGACACGAATAGTACTGTTGAACTGGGTGAAGCAATGATCACCATCCAGACCAACAATGAGATGACCCTGGACACGATTCAAGATCTGCTGCGCCAGAAGGCAGCAAAACGCAATCTTTCCCAGAAAATTTTTGTCTACGGCAAGGTGGAGTCCGCCAGCGGTAGCCGCGTGCGCCAGGAAATTACGCTCCAGAAAGGCATTGAGGTGGAGTTGGCGAAAAAAATCAGCAAGCAGATCCGCGATGGCTTTAAAAAAGTCCAGGCCGCAGTCCAGGGGGATTCGGTGCGGGTCACGGCTAAATCGAAAGATGATCTGCAAGCGGTGATGCAATTTCTCAAGGCGGAAGAGTTCCCGGTGGCGCTGCAATTTGATAATTACCGTTAGTCTTGGCCGTCGGTTCGGCTTCGCTCACCGAGCGAGGTTGGAGCCGTTCACCGAGCGGGGTTGGGGCTGTTCACCGAGAGGGGTTTAGGCGTTTCACTGAGCGGGTTTGGGGCTGTTCACCGGGCAGGGTTGGGGCGTTTCACTGAGCGGGGTTGGGGCTGTTCACCGAGCGAGATTTAGGCTGTTCACTGAGCGTAGTCGAAGTGAACAGCCTGTTGTTGTGGCGGGGGCAATCCTTGCATAGTTTTGTTAAACCCACTCCTTCCTCGCTCAGTGGGTTAGAAAGTTCCTTTAAAATGGAGCCTGTGACCCATTGTAGAGAGTAAAGACGGAATGTCTCGGCGAAATGACGTAATCAAATTTTTCCAAAAAGTCTGTGATGATGCAGCCTTGCAAGAGCAACTAAAGCCTCCCTGTCCAGCTACACGGGAAGGATTTGCCGGGGTTGCCCAGGCCACTGGATACAATATCTCAGGGGCAGATCTCGATAACTACGTGCGCTTTGCTCAGTTTTATGAGCAATGTCAAACGGCGATCGCCCGACACCAAGGGGGGGAGAAACCCCTCCCCCAGTGGCTCAACGAGTGGGAAAAGCACCTCCAGCGCTTTGATGAAAATCCCCTTGATGATCGTTACGACACGATCAAACGGTTTATCTAAGCCCCGGTTCCCGGCGGCCCCCTGTGGGGCGATCGCCCCTTCAACTTCAAGTTACCTCTCTCATTCCGGAGCCTGTTTTGCGAAATTCATCCACCCCCAACCTTCAACCGCTGATCGGCGGCATTATTGCCGCTCTGATTGTCCTGATCGGCTTTAACTCCTTTGTGATCATCAATCCCGGTCAAGCCGGTGTTCTCAGCATCCTCGGGAAATCCCAAAATGGTGCCCTCCTTGAGGGCATTCACTTTAAACCGCCCTTGGTATCCCAAGTAGATGTCTATGATGTCACGGTGCAAAAATTTGAAGTCCCGGCCCAAAGCTCCACGAAGGATTTACAGGAACTGACCGCCAGCTTTGCGATTAACTTCCGCCTTGACCCGATGAATGTGGTCAATATTCGGCGGGAACAGGGAACACTCCAAAATGTTGTCTCGAAAATCATCGCGCCCCAAACCCAAGAATCCTTCAAGATTGCCGCTGCCATCCGCACGGTGGAAGAATCGATTACCAAGCGATCGGAACTGAAGAACGACTTCGACAAAGCGTTAACGGAGCGCCTCGATCGCTACGGCATTTTAGTCCTAGATACCAGTGTGGTGGATTTGACGTTTTCGCCAGAATTTGCCCGCGCTGTAGAAGATAAGCAAATTGCCGAGCAACGAGCCCAACGGGCGATCTACATTGCCCGTGAGGCGGAGCAGCAAGCCCAAGCGGATATTAACCGCGCCAAGGGACGCGCCGAAGCCCAACGGCTGTTAGCGGAAACCCTCAAGGCCCAAGGGGGTGGCTTAGTGTTACAGAAAGAAGCGATCGAAGCTTGGCGCAATGGCGGCTCGCAAATGCCGAAAGTGTTGGTGATGGGGGGCGACGGCAAAGGCGGTCTACCCTTGTTATTCAACATGGATGATTTCCAAGAGTAGGAAAGATCCGTGATTTCCCTGAATCAAGTGATCTGGATTGATCAAGATCTGGTTATTCTGGATCAAACCGCTTGCTTAATCCTGGGGGGATCTCGTCCCTCTGTCTCAGATCTTCCTCGCCTGCCCTAGGTTCGTCAGGGGCGGGGGTGTTGTGGGAATCTGTGGAGTGATTTTTCACTTCATCCTGAGTTGAGGCCTTTGGTTGTGCAGGTTAAGGTTAGAGGGATTCTCCGGCGTTTCCTCCTCGCGCCCATCCTTTCCATCTTTGGTTTTGGCTAAACCCATCCTCATCACGCTGATATGTCCGAGCAACAATCACGATTCAAAGTTAAATTTTGGGGGGTACGGGGCAGCATCCCTTGCCCTGGTGCCGAGACGGTGCGCTATGGCGGCAATACCCCCTGTGTGGAAATGCAGGCGGGGGGACAGCGGTTCATTTTTGATGGGGGGACGGGATTGCGGGTTTTAGGGCAATCGCTCTTAAGCCAGATGCCCCTGGAAGCGCATATTTTTTTCACCCATACCCATTGGGATCATATCCAGGGTTTTCCTTTCTTTACGCCGGCCTTTGTGGGGGGCAATTGCTTCCATATTTATGGGGCGATCGCCCCCAACGGGGCCACGATTAAACAGCGTCATCACGACCAGATGCTCCACCCCAATTTCCCGGTCCCCATTCAGGTGATGCAGTCGGAACTCTGTTTCCACGATGTCACCATTGGGGAAACGATTGAGATTGGGGAAGTGGCGATCGCCACCGCCAAACTCAACCACCCTGGGGAAGCGGTGGGCTATCGGGTGATGTGGGATGGGTTAGCGGTGGCCTACGTCACCGATACCGAACATTTCCCCGATCGCCTCGATCCCAATGTGCTGCTCCTCGCTGACCATGCCGATCTGCTGATCATCGATGCCTGCTACACCGATGAGGAATACCACCACCCGAAAACCAGCAAGGTGGGTTGGGGTCATTCCACCTGGCAGGAGGCGGTGAAAGTGGCGGAAGCGGCCCATGTCAAGCAGTTGCTCATTTTCCACCATGACCCCCTCCACACCGATGATTTTCTCGATAGCATCGGCGCTCAAGTCCAAGCGGCCTTTCCCCAGGGAGCCTTGGCCCAGGAGGGCAAAACCGTTGAATTGATTCCCCCGACGCAGCCAGAAAAAAATTGATCTACCATGGGGGAAGCACTTCGCCTCAGGATGGGGCGATCGCCCCCTAATGCTTTACCCCGTGAGAGTGACCCTATGGCTGGTTTCGGTAACATTGTCCAAAAAGCCTTTTATCTCGGTGTGGGCCTGGCCTCCTTTGCAGGAGAAAAGGCCGGTAGCCAATTCCAAGAACTCCGCCAACAGGCCCAACTCCTGGCCGAAGAAATGGTCAAACGGGGGGAATTGCAGGCAGAAGAAGCGGGCAAATTTGTCGATGATCTGATTCAGCAGGCCCAAAAGCCGCCCATGGCCGAAGGGGCAAATCCCAACCCCCCAGAGCCGGGGCCCCGTCGCATTGAAATCATTGAAGATGACGCTCCGGCGGAAAATCCTGATCACGTTGATCAACTGCGGCAACAGGTTCAAGCCCTCCAGGACGAACTGCGCCGCCTCCAATCCTAAACCCCATTTCGGCAACCCGCTCAAATCACCATGGAAGACTGGACAAAAGAACTCTGGACATTTTGCACGGATGTGGTCACCGAAATTGAAGATGTTGTGCAGGATTTAACCCATGTTGCCGAAGCCATTACCCACGAAATCGAAGAAATGACCCCCGCTGATTGGGAGCAGTTCATGGGAGATTTATGGTTAGAAATCACGGAACCCCAAGGCGGAACGCTGGTGGATTGGCTCAATGACGACGACCTGAGTAACTTTACCACCGTCGATTGGGTCGCACCGCCCCCCACCTGCCAAGGCTGTGTGAATTACCATGGCCATGTTTATAATAAGAATCTGTTAGTTTGCGCCATTCACCCCCACGGCAAAGGGGATACTCCTTGCCCGGATTGGGAGGGGGAATGATGGTGAGTCTGCCTGTTCCGTCTTTACTTTAAATCGATGTCAGAATCCACTGTGTTCCCAGAAGTCAAATATGGCGAGCGGGAAATTGCCGAAAGCTCCCTGATCACGTTTCCCAATCCCCGGCCCGGTCGTCGCTATACCATTGCTGTGACGCTGCCGGAATTTACTTGTAAATGTCCCTTTTCTGGTTATCCTGATTTTGCGACGATTTACGTCACCTATTGCCCGGATCAGCGGGTGATTGAACTGAAGGCGATGAAGTTCTATGTCAATAGTTATCGCGATCGCTACATTTCCCACGAAGAAACCGTTAATCAAATCCTTGATGATTTCGTCGCCGCCTGTGATCCCCTCGAAATGACGATCAAGGGTGATTTCACCCCCAGAGGCAATGTCCATACAGTGATTGAAGTCACTCACCACAAAGCCTGATCCCTTAACTTTTTGAAACCTTTGCGAGTAGGGGCGAAAAATTTTTCGCCCCTATTTTAGTGATTTTTGGGGTGATTTTTGGCCTAAGGATCATATAGAATAATCGCCCTGACCCAAGCCTTCGGCGTTTTCGGCTTCGTTTTTATCGCATTAGGGGGCGGGAGAATCCCCTGTTTGCGGAGGTGGTGCTGTTGCCAGCGCAGGCCGATCAGAGCAGCGGTGTGGATCATGTAACCGGGTTCTTCCATTTGGGTGAAAATTAACCCAAACATCAGGGGACAAAGGGCTAAATAGCGCGAAACATCGTCAAAGCAAAGATCCCGCCAAAC
>JAABSU010000230.1 GCA_011390265.1 Spirulina sp. | reverse complement strand
GGGGGGGAGGGGTTCGGAAGCAGCAGGGGGGGCGATCGCCGGTTGAAGCTCAAGCATTATCGGGTTTAAGGTTGGGGAAAAGGGGCCTTTTTGTTGTAACAAATTATCACAATTTCCGGGAGCAGTGGCTCCCTTTAACCCTGGCCCAATTGTTTCAGTGCCGCCCGCGCCGCTGCTTTTTCCGCATCCTGTTTCCGCCTTCCCTTGCCCCGGCCGTAGGTTTTCCCCTGAATCCGCACCTCCACCACAAAGGTTTTGCCATGATCCGGCCCCGATTCCCCCACTAATTTATAGATGGGAATTTGCCCGATTTCTGCCAAAGCCCAGGCTTGCAAATCACTTTTTTCATTGGCTGGCTCCACCTCCTCCCGTTGAGCCAAGGCCCAGGCAAAGAGGGGATTGACATAATCCCGCACCGGTTCAAGGGTGCCATCCCCGGCTAAAAAATAAGCTCCAATCAAGGCCTCAAAGGCACTGCTTAACAGGCGGGGATTGTCACGGCCGCCACTATGTTCCACCCCTTTCCCCAGATGGAGGTGCTGATCCAGGTGTAATTGGTGGGCAAATTCTGCCAGTTGACGGCGATCGACCAAGGAGGCCCGCAGATTTGTTAATTCCCCTTCGTCATATTCGGGATAGCGGCGATAGAGAAATTCGCCACAGAGAAACGTGAGGATCGCATCCCCTAAAAATTCCAACCGTTCATTGCTGCTCTCTTCTCGCTCATGGGCATAGGATTTATGGGCCATGGCTTGTTGAAACCAGGGGTCTTGGGGGGTGAGGGGGAGGTTAAAGGGTTCCATTAATCACAGTCCTCTAACGCCGCTAGATCAGCAGCGGTAATTTTATCGAGATTGCGGGTGATCTTGGCAATGTCCCAATCCCACCAGGCGATCGCCAACAGCCCCCGAATCGTCTCATCACTAAAACGCTGACGGATTACCTGCGCCGGATTGCCCCCGACAATCGTATAGGGGGGCACATCCCGCACCACCACCGATTTAGCGGCAACGATCGCCCCCGCCCCCACATTCACCCCCGGCATGATCACCGCCTCATAACCAATCCAGACATCATCGCCAATCACCGTATTTCCCTTATAAGGATAAGCCTCTGGGGGCGATTGCGCTGTTTCCCAACCGTTGCCAAAAATCTCAAAGGGGTAGGTGGAAAAGCCATCCAGCTTATGGTTCGCGCCGTTCATGATAAATTTCACGCCACGGGCCAGGGCGCAAAACTTGCCAATGATTAACTGATCCCCCACAAACGGGAAATGATAGAGAACGTTGCGCTCAAAGTTTTCCGAATCTTCGGGGTCATCATAGTAGGTGTAATCACCAATGATGATGTTGGGGTTAGTGACCGTATTTTTAATGAAACAGACCTGAGGAAATCCCGCCATGGGGTGTTTATTCTGGGGATCGGCTCCGTACATCTCCACCTCACGGTTTAAAACGCACTTCCATTCTAAACAGTCAAGGTAATGGGGTTGGCTCGCCCCACTGAATTACACAATCTGCCCTCAGCATCAGTACAGTCTGATACAATTGAGCAAGTTTCTCCAGCGTAGGAATGACCCTCATTCACTCCCAAACCTGGCACACCTGGGTTGATCTCTTCTGCACGTTCCTCTTCATCTGTACGGTAATTTTAGCCTTTTGGTTTGCCTCCCGGATGGATTAGGGGGATTAATCTGCCGTACAGATCAAGGCGTTAGCGGTTTGCATTGCCCGCAATTGGGGAGCCGTCGCCAGCACCATTTCCCCTGTGGCCGTGATCATCATCCCCGCTGCCTCTGTCACCGCTTGCCCCCGTTGCCATGGGGGGGGAGTGGGTTTGGTTTCGGTGGGCAGGGTGGTGATCGTTTCACCGGGCGATCGCACCTGACTCGCTCCATACTGCCCCCGCAGGGGATCATTGGGATTCACGGGCATTCCCCCGGTTCCGGTGACGACAAAACTGCCCTGTTGCTCATTCTGGCGGGTGATGCAACTGCCCCGCAAGGCATCGGCAACATTGGCAAAACGGTCATCTAGGGCATTGAGGGAATCTTGTAAGAATGTGAAATCAGGGGTAAAGACTTGACCACTGCGGCCAAAGGTGGAGGATGCGGAAATATCCACCCGGTTATTGCCGCGAAACTGGCTAAAGTCGCCGGTCTTGCCGACGAAAAAGGCCGCCCCACTGGAAAAGAAGTCCGCCAAAAATGCCGCCGAGTTAATTTGAATATTGCCCCCGTCCCCCCGAAAAGCATTGGCAAGAATATCGCTATCTTCGAGGGCAATGAAGATAAAGGAATCAATATTGATATTGCCGCCGCCCCCCGTGCCATCAAAAACGCTGGTGCTGATCAGGCTACTGTTGCGCAGGCGAGTATCGTAGGCGTTAATCGTTAAATCACCGCCCCCGGCTTGGCTGGAGGTGGCAGTGATAGAACTGTTGTTACTATCAAAGCGATTGGCAATATTGAGGGTAATATTGCCCGCCCGACCCGCAGCAAGGCTATTTGTAGAAATATTGCCTTGATTAGTTAAAGCCAGGTTGCCGCTACGGAGATTAATATTGCCGCCGCTACCGACGGCCCCGGCCGCCACATCACTAAGGATAGAACTACCATCAATCCGGGTTGTTCCTCCTGCGGTAATCCCCACCACCCCAGCATTACCCCGGCCTTCGGTGCGGGAGTTGACCTGAGCACCATTGAGCAGATTCAGGTTGGTGGTGTTGAGTTGGATTTGACCGCCATCGCCAATGCCTGTGGGTTGCACGGTACTGAGCAAAAACCCGCCGTTAAGGGTTGTCGTATCGTTGGCCACAATACTCAATTGCCCGGCATTACCCTGGCCCTCAGTGCGAGAACTGACCTGACCACCATTAAAAATATTTAAATTCGTGGTGTTGAGTTGGATTTGACCGCCGTTGCCAATGCCCGTGGATTGCACATCACTGAGGAGAAACCCACCGTTAATGGTCGTTGTGCCGTTGGCGGTAATCCCCAACCGGCCAGCATTGCCCCGGCCTTCGGTGCGGGAGTTGACCTGAGCACCGTTGAGCAGATTCAGGTTGGTGGTGTTGATTTGAATTTGCCCGCCGTTGCCGATGCCTAAGGGTTGCACGGTACTGAGCAAGCCACTATTGAGGCCGTTGCTGCCGATGCCGCTAAACGTGATTTCTTGGGCATTGAGGAAAATGCTGCCCCCATCCCCCACACCCCGCGTGTTGACGGTCATCACGCCGCCGCTGTTGAGGTTGATGACGGGGGCGGTGGCGGTAATTGTGCCGCCCCTGGCGTTGGTGGCGTTGACGTTGACTTCACTAAATACGCCGCTGGAAACGGGGCCATCGGAACCTTGGATGATGAGGCGATCGCCCCCCCTCAGGTTAATATTGCCGGCGTTGCCTGAACCGTTGGTACTGGTGGAAATTTGCGCCCCGTTGTTGAGGGCGATCGTGCTGCCTTCGAGGGTGATTGTTCCCCCTTGGCCGGTGGCTCCGGTGTTCACGCCGCTAAAAATTGCGGCGGTGTTGCCGTTGGTGCGGGTGCCGTCGAGGTTGATTGCGCCGCTGGTGCGGATCGTGATGTTGCCAGCGTTGCCGGACCCCCTTGTGCTGGAGGTGATTTTTGCTCCCTCGGCTAACCGGAAGGTGGTGGCTTCAATGAGGACATTGCCGGCCCGTTGGTTGCTACGGGTTTGGCCAAAGACTTCTTCCCGTAGGATTGTGGCGGTTCCCCCGGCTCGGATCGTGACATCACCGCCGCCGCCTAGGCCGCCGGAGGTGTTGACGGCGGCAAGGTTAATGTTGCCGCGATCGCTCCTCAGGGTAATATCCCCTCCATCGCGACTATTGGCCCCCGCTGCGGTGTTGAGTTCGCCACTGCTCACTTCGAGATTGCCGTGGGTGCTGTGGAGGTTAATCTGGCCACCGGAGCGGTTATCTCCAAAGGTAAAGGCGGCAATTTCGCCGGTTGTAATATTGTTGCGGGCGGTGATGTTGACGTTGCCGCCATCGGTTTGGGAAGCACTACTAAACAGGGGGCCGACATTGATGCCGCCTTGGGTGCTGATGAGGGTAATATTGCCATTTTGAACAAAAAAGTTGGGATCAGCCGCCTCGCTGAGGCGGTTGATTTGAGTGACATTGACATTGCCCGCCGCTCGCAATTCAACATTGCCCCCTTGAATATTTCTCGAAAACGTATCAATCGCTGCCGCATTGATTGCCCCCCCGGCTTGCATCGTTACCATTGCCCCTATTCCGCCGGAGGTCAGTCCATCAATTTTTTGAGTGGTAATGTTGCCGCCTGCCTGGATGTCTAAAGTTCCACCATTCCCACCAAAGCCGAACAGATCAATTTCTCCCGTTTGGACTGACCCCCCAGCAGTGAGTTTTAGGTTTCCTCCTGTGGTGAAACCACTGGAAACCTCGCTCAAATTCGTGATCGCAATATCCCCCTGGGCGGTAATATTCACATCTCCCGCATCAGTAAACCCAGAACCGGCATTGATTGTGCCAAGGTTGGCATTACCTTGGGCAATCAAGCGAACATTGCCCCCACCTTCAAACAAAGAATCTGTACTCAATGTTGTAACGTTGAAATTTCCCCGGCTATCGATGGTGATATTGCCAGCAGAGGAGAAGCTGAAAAATCCCGCACTTGTGCTGATGCTGTTCGCCGTGATATTGCCGGCCGGTAAATTGGGGTTGGCTTGATGTTGATTGGTTAAAAACACTTGAATGGGATCTCCAAAAAATCCACCTGCTCCAGTCACAGTGCCAAGGGTGATGTGGGAGCCTTGGGGATTGTTGGGGTTGCTGATTGTTGCTTGGCCCGTGGGGTCATTGGTGGAAGCGATCGCCCCCAAATTCATCCCAGCGCGAATATCCAGGGTGGGCTGAGTCTTGCCGTTAATATTCAGCGTTGAACCATCGGAAAGCGTCACCGTTTCGATTAAACCGTTGGAAAAATCCACCGCGTTAATCCGAATCGTGCCGGGGATCGTCACACTGCCTGCTGCGAGAATATGGAGCGAGGCCCCTGTATAGCCCGCCATACTCACATCCCCCCGCGCCCGAATCACCGGATCATTGGGGCTTTCCAACTGACCCAACCCGCCCCCCGGCTCCTCAATGCGGAAATTCCCCCCCGCGAAATAATGGGCATCCCCAAAAACCGGGAGGGGCGATCGCAGCACCAAATCCCCCCCCGCCACCAATTCACTCTCCCGATGATTGAGGGCAAAAATATCAATGTGCTGGCTTTCCAGGGTTAAATTTTGGCCAGAAATCGCCAAAAAAGGCTGATTCACCGTATCGCGAATTTTCAGCCC
>JAABSU010000229.1 GCA_011390265.1 Spirulina sp. | reverse complement strand
AGCAAACCAGACCAACCGATAAAGACGAAGCGATCGCGTTTGAGCCAGTCGTCCACTGAGTCAAACCAGCCTCGCTCTTGGGTTCTGCCAACAGCTATGGTCATAAATACAAAAATCCTCTTGCTGGGTGAATGAAAGGCAAGATTTCTCAAAAAAGGGGGAGCTTGCGATCGCCGCTCAAACGTGAAGTCACTCAAACCTAACGGGGGCAGAAATGCCTAACCCAGAGGGGTCTGAGGCCGCGCTCAACGCAGTTTTCGTTTAAAACTCAAGAAAGTGCAGATCACAAGCCAGTTTAATCTTTAACGGCGCGGCCAAGGTGACAACGCCAGAAGATTTAGTGATTGTTGTTATACAACAGCGGCGGCTCAAGTGAGCAACCTAGCGCCAGGGGGAATACCGAACAAGCGGGTTCGGGGTTCCGGCGCTTAAGATATTATTACCAAAAATTTTACAAATTGTCACATCTTTCCTCACAAATCTCACAAATCTCAGAAATCTCACAAATTTCCTGAGGACTTGAACCTCTGGTAAGATAGTCCAGAAGCAAGGCTCTAAATTATTTAGGTATTTTTACTATGACAGCATCGACATCATCGCCCCCCACCGGACAGGTTTTTCGGCAGTCTGTCCTGGGGTCGCGCCGATTGAGTAACTTAGTCTGGGCGATGGTTTCTGCCATTGGTGGCATCGGTTTTTTTCTGGCGGGGCTGTCAAGTTATCTCCATAAAAACTTGCTGATCGTCAGCGATACGACGGATTTAGTCTTTTTCCCCCAAGGGGTTGCCCTGCTTTTTTACGGCGTGGTGGGTAGTGCGATCGCCCTTTACCAGATGGGGATGTTTATCCTAGATGTGGGGGGCGGCTACAACGAATTTGATAAAGCCGCAGCCAAGGTCACGATTTTCCGCTGGGGCTTTCCGGGAAAAAACCGGCAGGTCTGTGTCACCCATCCCCTCGATGCCGTCCAAGCGGTACGAGCGGAAATCCGGGAGGGGATTAACCCCAAACGGATGCTGTATTTACGGGTGAAAGCCAGCCGCGATCTGCCCCTGACCCGCATCGGGGAACCCTTAACCCTGGCCCAGTTGGAAAACCAAGGTGCAGAACTGGCCCGCTTTCTTGAAGTGCCCCTCGAAGGACTCTAACGCTGAAATCACCATGTTCCATGCTCCGCTGCGATCGCAAGGCTCGCGCCTGTTTTTGTTAGTAGCCCTCGTGGGCTTTTTGGTTATGGGCTGCGCCCAAACTCCTCCCCTCTTAACGGAGGCCGGGACATCAACGGAAACCACAGCAACCACTGAAACGACAACCCCTGCCGAAACCGGCACCATTACCGCACAATCCAGTAACCCCATGAGTGAATTACCCAAACTCGAAGGCCCCGCCACTGTTGTCATGACCGTTAAGGGCAAACCGATTACCATTGCCATCGATGGCGATGCGGCCCCGATTACCGCTGGTAACTTTGTCGATCTCGTCCAACGGGGCGTTTACGACGGCTTGATGTTTCACCGCGTCGTTACCCAGCCGGAACCCTTTGTAGCCCAAGGGGGCGATCCCCAAGGCAAAGACCCCAATTTCCCGGAAAGTCGTTTAGGGACGGGGAATTTCGTCAACCCTGACACCGGTAAGCCCCGCTATATCCCGTTGGAAATCACCCCTGGCGGGGCCAGTGAGCCGGTATATAGCAAAACCTTCCCCGATGCACGGATCAGCGGCCCGCCGGCCCTGCGCCATACCCGAGGGGCGATCGCCATGGCCCGTTCCCAAATGCCCGACTCTGCCTCTTCCCAGTTCTATTTTGCCCTTGCTGACCTCGCCTTCCTCGATGGCAATTATGCCGTTTTTGGCTATGTCACCGAGGGGATGGATGTGGTGGATAGTATTGCCCAAGGCGATCGCATTGAATCAGCAAAAGTGACCGCTGGGGCTGAAAACCTCAAACAGCCCTAGGACGATGGGGGTGGTGATCACCGGAATCGGGCTACGTTCGGCCCTAGGGGATGCCCACCAAACCCAACGGCAGCTTTTTGCGGGGCAATCTGCAATCCAGGTGTGCCAACCCTTCCCGGAGCTTCCCCCCCTGCCCTTGGCGCTAATTGGCGATCGCCCCCAAACCTTGCCGGCTCTCCTTCTCCCCCTTGTCCGGGCAGCGCTTACTGATGCGGCCCTCACGCCACCCCTGCCCCATTGGGGCGTGGTGGTGGGTTCGAGTCGGGGTTGCCAGGGGGATTGGGAGCAGATGCGGCGAGGCGTGCAACCCTTAGATTCTTGGTGCAATCATTTACCCGCTACCGCCGCAACCCTGACGGCCCAAATCCTGCAAACCTGTGGCCCGGTGGCGGCTCCGATGGCGGCCTGTGGGACGGGGCTATGGGCGATCGCCCAAGGGTATAACTGGATTCAACAGGAACAATGCCAGGAGGCGATCGCCGGAGCCATCGAGGCCCCGATCACGCCCCTCACCCTGGCGGGTTTTGCCCGCATGGGAGCCTTAGCCGCAACCGGTTGTTATCCCTTCGATCGCCAACGGGAAGGTTTGGTATTGGGAGAAGGGGGGGCTTTATTTTGCTTGGAATCCCATGGGGCAGCCCAGGCCCGCAACGCCCCGATCTACGGTGAAATCCTTGGGGTGGGATTAACCTGTGATGCCTACCATGTCAGCGCCCCAGATCCCAGCGGCCAGGGGGCCAGGAGGGCAATTTTGCAATCTTTAGAGCGGGCGGGCCTCAACCCCGCCGACATCGACTACATCCATGCCCACGGCACCAGCACTCGCCGCAATGATCACCAAGAAGCAGCGGTACTAACAGCGCTCTTTCCCCATCGGCCCCCCGTGAGTTCGACCAAAGGGGCAACAGGGCACACCCTAGGCGCTTCCGGGGCCTTGGGGGTGGCGGTGTGTCTGTGGGCGTTGCGATCGCAAACCCTGCCCCCCTGTGTTGGCCTCCAAGATTTAGCCTTTCCTGAACTAAATATGATGCGTCAGGCCACCAAGGCGACCATTCACCACACCCTCTGCCTCAGCTTTGGCTTCGGGGGCCAGAATCTTGCGGTCATCCTGCGGGGTTGATCTGGCTTGTTATGGAACAGTGACGAAAACGACAGCACCGTCTAGAGATTTAGGTGATCTTAGCTACAATCGCTAAGGGTGTTTGTCCAATACTTGCACCTGGAGAGCTACACATTAAGAGGGCAAAATATTAATCATGGACTCTCGCCACATCCAGTTTCAAGATGATAAATCCTGCATTGATTTCGAGCAGTTACAGCGCCTCTTCGCTCGCACTGCGTTTTGGGCCCAAACCCGTTCTCTGAGTGATTTAGAGGTGGCGATCGCCAACAGTAACCCCGTCATTACCGTTTGGGATGGAGCGGCTTTAATTGGCTGTGCTCGGGCCACATCCGATGGAGTTTACCGGGCGACAATTTGGGATGTGGTGATTGATCCGGACTATCAAGGCCGGGGCTTGGGGCGCAAGCTAGTGGAAACAGTATTGGCCCATCCGGCGATGAACCGGGTGGAGCGCACCTACCTCATGACGACGCACCAACAGCGTTTCTATGAACGCATTGGCTTTGAGGTCAATGCAACAACAACGATGCTCCTGTTGGGGCAACCGTGGACTACCCCAGAGTTTCAAAGTCCAGGTCAGCCAGAGGTTCAGCCGTTAACATCTGACACTGTATCTGTGTGATCGGATCACCTTGGGCGGGGGTCGCTAACAGGGTTAGGGTGCCGCCCATGTGGTGAATCAGTTTGCGACTGAGGCTAAAGGCCATGGCGGGTGAGGGGAGGGAGAGCGGGATGTCTTCCGGTTGATCGGCGGTGAGCATTGGCCAAGGCTGATCTGCGCCCACCTCTGCCCAAATGGTTTGATGGGAGGTGACGGTTAGGTAAATTTGAACAACGGCAGACCCCGGCTCTACGGTGAGGTGGATTTCGCCATCTTTCATCAGGGCGATCGCCGTATTAACCAAGTTGGCGAGGGCTTGGACAAATTTCTTTTCATCGGCAATGACATAGCAGTCGGGTTCTGGGTCGTTAAGGGTCAGGCCATAGCCGCGATTGAGGGCAACGAGATGGGTGAGGCGATGGATACCCGCAAAGGCGGTTTGGATGGAGAGAGGATGACTGTGAATTTGGTTGGTTCCGTAGTCGAGTTTGGCGATGTAGAGGATTTCATCGAGAAGTTTAAGGAGTCGTTGGGCGGATTCATGGGCTTGGTGAACGAAGTCGCGCTCTTCTTCGGGGCTTTCGCATAGGTCGGAGAGGATCAGTTGATGGAGGCCCATCATGCTGCTGATGGGGGCGCGGAGTTCGTGGGAGGTGCGGGCGAGAAAGCCTGCTTTGAGTTGGTTGAGTTGGCTGGCCTGTTCGTAGGCCAAGGTCATCTCGGCCAAGGCTGTTTGTAATTGAGCCAAATCCTGCTGTTCATCCATACCACTTTTTGTCATCTACCTAAAATGATGCTACCCCGACACAGGCTTTGCGAGGGGGCTTGTATGCATTTTGCAACAGTTGAGGGAGGAAGGGGTGGATCATGGGAGAATCAGCATCCAGAACAGAACCGTGAGGGCGATCGCCCCTCCATGTTGAGGCAGCAAGAACCGCCAGGATTGTTTGGCAATAAAGGGGAGCGATCGCCCGGCAATACTAAGGTGGTGAGAACCGCCGGCTAGAGCTTCCCACGCATTGCCTTTTTCATATCCTGCACCGCCCGCTCCATCCCCACCAAGGCGGCCCGGCTGATAATCGTGTGGCCAATGTTCAATTCTTCCATGTGGGGAATTGTGGCAACGGGGTAAACGTTTTGATAGGTGAGGCCATGGCCGGCGTTGACCCGCAACCCCAAACGGTGGGCTAAGATTGCCCCCTCGGTGAGGATCGCCAATTCTCCCGCCCTTGCCGCTTCCCCTTCGGCGTTGGCATAGGTTCCGGTGTGGAGTTCGATGAATTGCGCCCCGGTTTGGGATGCGGCTTCGATTTGGGCGGGATCGGCATCAATGAACCAACTGACGGGAATGCCGGCCCCTTGGAGCCGCTCGACAACCTGTTGATAGCGATCAAGATCCGCTAATAAGTTTAATCCCCCCTCGGTGGTGACTTCTTCGCGTTTTTCGGGAACGAGGGTGACATAATCGGGTTTGGTATCGAGGGCGATCGCCACCATCTCATCAGTTGCCGCCATTTCCAAATTCAAATGGGTCTGCACGGTTTCCCGCAACACCCGAATATCGCGGTCTTGAATATGGCGACGGTCTTCCCGCAAATGGGCGGTAATGCCATCGGCCCCCGCCAATTCCGCCAAAAATGCAGCCGCCACCGGCTCCGGCTCGACGGTGCGCCGCGCTTGGCGAATCGTTGCCACATGATCAATATTTACACCCAGAGTTGCCACAGTATTCTCTCCACAGATCCGGGAAATCATCCTACTACGAATTGCGGGCTGTCTCTCACTCCCCATCGCT
>JAABSU010000228.1 GCA_011390265.1 Spirulina sp. | reverse complement strand
GGATGTCGGGGCGGGTGGTGGCGTGGGGGGCAGGAGAAAGGTCGTCGGTGTTGGTTTCACCGGGAACTTTAAAGACGGTGACGGTGAGGGTTTCGGGAAGCTTGGGCTTACTGATAAACCAAGTGCCATTGGCCCAAGCGTCGATCACCTGTTTGGCGTGGGGGTTGACTTCCGAGAGTTTTAAAACGTCGTTGAAGGCATCAAAAACAAGGGTGGTTTGACTGAGGGCGATCGCCGCCGTCCGAGCCAATTCCTGATCCCGCGCTTTCAACAACCCCACGAGGGACTGCACGTTATACCCCCCCACCATCGTCCCCAGCAGATCCACCGCCCCCTGTTTAGAAATCAGCGGACAAACCGTTTCCCCCTTAGCAATGGCGGTTAAAAATCCCGCCTTCACATAGGCCGCTTCATCCACACCGGGGGGAATGCGATCGCGCAACAGCATCAACAATTCTTCTTTCTCCGCCGCTGGCGGATTCTTGAGCAATTCGCACAGTTCAGCGGTTTGTTCCGCATTGAGGGGCAGGGGCGGAATGCCCAAGGCGGCCCGCTCGGCCACATGGTTGCGATAGGCTTCTAACATTTGGTTCTCCGTAAATGCGCAAAAAGCAAGGAATCGTGTTGTAGATCACTGTAATCCTTCTTTTCACCCTAGGGGAGAGCGTGGCGATCGCACAACTCTGCCCATCAATCCCCGTCAAGAGCCAAAAGCCTTACCCCATCAAGTCCTGCCCTCCTTTCCCCGCCCCATCTTCATCAACGTTTCCTCAATGTTTCCTGACGGAAACCCACAAAAAAGGGGGACGTGGCTCACGTCCCCCCGCTTAAATTAACCCGGCAATCTACACCGCAGCGGCTTGCCGTTCTTTCGTTTCCTTAATCACCTCTTCCGCCACATTGTTAGGACAGGGAGCGTAATGGGCAAACAGCATCGAGAACTGACCCCGGCCAGAGGTCATCGTCCGTAGATCGCCAATGTAGCCAAACATTTCACTCAAAGGCACATCGGCTTTAATCCGTACCCCCGTCGGCCCGGGCTCTTGGGATTTAATCATCCCCCGGCGACGGTTGAGATCGCCAATCACATCCCCCATATAATCATCGGGAGTAAACACATCCACCGCCATGATCGGCTCCAGTAATTGGGGGCCAGCCTTGGGCAGGGATTGACGGTAGGCAGCTTTGGCAGCGATTTCAAAGGCGATCGCCGAAGAATCCACCGGATGGAAACCCCCATCGGTGAGCGTCACCTTCAGATCCACACAGGGGAAGCCCGCCAGCGGCCCCTTCTCAATACTCTGCTCAAAGCCTTTTTGCACCGCCGGCCAAAATTCACGGGGAACAGTCCCCCCCGTCACCTTCGTTTCAAACTGGAAGCCCGTACTCACTTCACCCGGCTCCAGAATGTAATCGATCTTCGCGTATTGACCCGAACCCCCAGACTGTTTCTTGTGAACGTAGGTATCTTCAATGCGCTTCGTGATCGATTCACGATAAGCCACTTGCGGTTTACCCACTTCCACTTCAACGCCATGGGTGCGTTTGAGAATATCCACCTTAATATCCAGGTGCAATTCCCCCATCCCCTTGAGGATCGTTTCACCGCTCTCTTGATCGGTTTCCACATGGAAGGAAGGATCTTCCTGAACCATTTTGCTCAAGGCCATCCCCATTTTTTCATCGCCGCCCTTCTTCTTGGGCTTAACGGCAATGGAAATCACCGGATCCGGGAAGACCATCGGCTCTAACGTCGCCGGATGTTTGGGATCGCAAAGGGTGTGGCCGGTTTGGACATTCTTCATCCCCACAATCGCCACAATATCCCCCGCATGGGCCGATTCAATTTCCTCGCGGGAATCGGCGTGCATTTCCACCAAACGGCTGATCCGCTCGGTTTTGCCCGTAGCGGTGTTGAGGATCGTATCGCCCTTGGACAGCATCCCGGAATAAATCCGCGTAAACGTCAACGCCCCAAAGCGATCGTCCATAATTTTGAACGCTAGCGCCCGCAGGGGTTTGTCAATGTCAGCGGTAGCAAATTCGCCGGTTTCATTACCTTCAAGATCCACCTCTGGCTGAGGATTCACTTCCATCGGGTTGGGGAGGTAATCCACCACCGCATCCAGCACCAACTGCACCCCTTTATTTTTAAAGGAGGAACCGCAGTAGGTGGGGAAAAAGGCGAGATTGCGCGTGCCGGTGCGAATACAGGTCTTGATCGTCTCCAGATCCGGCTCTTCCCCTTCCAGGTATTGCTCCATGGCCGCATCATCATGTTCTACCGCCAACTCGATCAGTTGTTCCCGGTAGGTTTCCACATCATCCACCATATCAGCGGGGACTTCTTGAACGGTATAGTTCAGCGGATCGCCAGATTCATCCCAGATCCAAGCTTTGCGGGTGAGGAGATCCACCACGCCGATAAAGTCGTTTTCAATGCCGACGGGGAGCGTCATCACCAAGGGCTGCGCCCCTAGCACGTTTTTCACCTGCTTGACGACGCGATAAAAATCCGCCCCGGTGCGGTCAAGTTTGTTGACGTAGATAATCCGCGCCACTTTAGAATCGTTGGCGTAGCGCCAGTTGGTTTCCGATTGAGGCTCTACCCCACCGGAACCGCAAAACACACCCACACCGCCATCGAGTACCTTCAGGGAGCGGTACACCTCAATGGTGAAGTCAACGTGGCCGGGGGTGTCAATGATGTTGAGTTGGTGTTCTTTCCAAAAACAGGAGGTCGCCGCCGATTGAATCGTAATGCCGCGCTCTTGCTCCTGCTCCATGAAGTCCGTGGTTGCCGCCCCGTCATGGACTTCCCCGATTTTGTGGATTTTACCGGTGAGCTTCAGGATCCGTTCGGTGGTGGTGGTTTTGCCTGCGTCAACGTGGGCAAAAATTCCGATGTTGCGATAGCGCGTGATGTCTTTCTTCATATTGGCGTTTTCTAGCGTAATGGCGACAAGCGTTAGTGACTACCTTAAAGGGATGCTTTAGAGGAAATCGCAGCCACCCGAATTACCCTTGAGTCAAGTCTCCATGGGGATACCTTGGGCGATGGACATTTGACCCAAGGAGGCGGATGGCGGTTTTTATATAATTGTAAAGCGTTTGCGCACCAAGTATGGGGGCCGGGTAGGGAGTTTTTCCGGTGGAGGGGGCGTTGGCACAGCCTCTCCATCGCAGAATTGCCCCCCTGCACTGCCTCCCAGCCACAATCAATCTTGAAGTTTTGTGAGCTGCTCTCTGTAGTTTTACTAAGGTTGTCCCAACCCTTCAGAACAAGGCGTTAAAGTAAAAGTAGGCAGACATAAGAGTGTTGTCCGAAATCCGCAACCGTGGCCTTGAGGGTAAGAGTACAGCACAGGGGAAGCCTTCGGGTTTCCTGATCTAAACCGTGCTTGCTTGTTGGATTTACAGAGGGGAGTGTAGAGAATATGTTAGGTTTTATCGCAAAACAAACAAAATGGCAAGCCTTTTTTGCCGTGGCCATCGCCCTCTTGGGCAATTTGACCCTAGCAACAGCGGCCCAGAGTGAACCCTCGCCACAAAAGCAATCAGAATTACGGGAGGCGATCGCCCTCCCCAATGGCACCTATTTCTACGGCGAAGCCCCCCAGCGGGATCAATGGGATATGGAATATTTAGTTTTCACCGTTGATCAAGGCCGAGTCCAGGGCGCATCCTATTACATTCAATCGGAATATGCTTGCTTTACCGGCACAGTCGCCCCCAATACGCTGCAACTGGCGATTACCGACCCCTACACCGATGAAGTGGGGGATTATGCGATCGCCCTCCAAGGCGAAACCGTCATCGTCGCCGGAGAAGCCCAACGCCAAACCCGCTTAAAGGGCTACCATGCCCTTGGTGAACTGGGGGAACTAGAGCGATCGCTCCTCACCGCCTGCACTGGGCAATAATATCCACGATCATCCCAACCCAAAACCTCCTCGTCTGGGGAGGTTTTGCCATCAAAGATGCGATGGAATCCAGTTATAGAATAGATATACGTGGGGGCGAAAAATTGGTCGCCTCCAGATTAGTAGATCATTGCAAGTATCAGTTATGACGGAATCTCAAGCCCAACTGCCCCCCACCAGTGCCCTGGTTGAAGACCACGCCCTCCATGCCACCACGGACAAATGGTTTGAATATCTCGTTAAAGCCCATCCCCACCACACCGATTATGGCGGCATTGTTTGGCATGGGGCCTATGTCACCTGGATGGAGGAGGCCCGGGTGGAATGCTTACAATCCATTGGGATTAACTTTACGGAGTTGGTGCGGTTGGGGTGTGATCTGCCTGTGGTGGAATTGTCGATCCGTTACCATCGTTCCCTCAAAATGGGTCAGGGGGCGGTGGTTAAAACGCGGATGATGGAAATGAAAGGTGTGCGCATTGATTGGGCCTATCAGATTCAAAATGTAGAGACGAATGAACTCTGTGTTTCTGCGCTGGTGACGTTGGTGGCCATCGATCGCGACAATGGCAAAATCCTGCGCCGCTTACCCCCCGCCGTCCAGGAAGCGTTGGTGAAATTGTCGCGCCCCTAGTTGGGTTGCAAGGGCAAAAGGGATGAAAGCAATCACGGGGGGCGATGGGGGATTTGGCGATCGCCAGAGAATAAAGTTACAACGGAAGTAGTCCATTCCCTTGTCAGCCATGGCCCCCGTCCCCTTTGTCGATCTTTCTTTCCAACACGAACCCCTCCAAGCCCAAATTGAACAGCGGTGGCGAGACTGCATCGCCCAAGGGCTATTTATTCTCGGCCCCGATGTGGCCGCCTTTGAACAAGCCTTTGCCGAGGCCAGTGGCGTTGCCCATGGCATTGGCGTGGCCTCCGGAACCGATGCCCTCACCTTGGGGATGCGGGCCTGTGGCATTCAAGCCGGGGATGAGGTGCTGGTTCCCGCCAATACATTCATTGCGACGCTGATCGGCGTTCTTCGCACCGGAGCCACCCCCGTTTTAGTGGATTGCGACCCCGATACGGCCCTGATTGACCTGGAGGCAGCGGTTAAAAAAATCACCCCTCGGACAAAGGCGATCGCCCCCGTCCATCTCTACGGCCAACTCGTTGCCCCCCAACCCCTCAAAGACTTCGCCCAAAGCCATAATTTGCTGATCATCGAAGATGCTGCCCAAGCCCACCTGGCCCACCGCGACGGCATAACCGCCGGTTCCATCGGCACAGTGGCGGCCTATAGCTTCTATCCCAGTAAAAATCTCGGTGCCATGGGGGATGGGGGGATGGTGCTCACCCATGACCCGGAGATTGCCAGCAAAATCCGGGCCTATCGCAACTATGGCGCACGGGAAAAATATATCCATCAGGAATGGGGCACAAATAGCCGCCTCGATAACCTCCAAGCCGCCGTCCTCGGCCTCAAACTCCCCCACCTGCGGGATTGGAACGCCGCCCGCAATCAACGGGCCGAGGCGTACACCGCCGCCCTTTCCCCCCTCCCTGGCATTCGCCCCCTGGTGAACCACAGCGGCCCCGGCCATAGCTATCACCTCTATATCATCCGCGTTCAGCCCCCCCTGCAACGGGAACACCTCCAAGCAGCCTTAACCGAGGCGGGAATTCAAACCGGCATCCATTACCCAATCCCCTGCCACCTTCAGCCCGCC
>JAABSU010000227.1 GCA_011390265.1 Spirulina sp. | reverse complement strand
GCTCTGTTGCGCGAGGAATTGCGCCTGCTCCAGAGCTTGCACCGCTTGGCGATCGTCCCCTTGGGCGTGGTAGCACTCCCCCAACCGCCCCCAAGCAAAGGATTGACTCCGTTGATCCCCGATGTGGTTGGCAATATCGAGGGCAGCGGCGGCGGCGGTTTGGGCTAGGGGTTCTTGGGGTTCGAGTTGTTGGCTGAGATTGAGCCAGGCGATCGCCACCGGCTGACTGGGGGGCAAGGGGCGCAACTGAGCGGCAATTCCCTCGGCAATTCCCGGCCATTGGGCAGGATTGGGGGCGAGTTTGTGACCATTCAGTTGGGCTTGGGCTTGCCGTAACCCATCGGTGCTGTGGGCGATGGCCTGCCCTAGGGACTCTAATCCTTGGGCTTTAAGAGTGGCGGCCTCTTGGTTGAGTTGCCGTGCTAAATCTAAATCTCCTTCAATCTCTGCCCCCATGGCCTGACGTTGGCGGTCTTGGTAAGCGCGGCCGTAGGTGTTGCCAAGGTCGTTGGATAAGGTTGCGGTGAGTTCCCGCTGACCTTGGGCGGTGGTTAAAGCGGTGGTGAATTGGGCGATCGCCTCTTCATATTTGCCGATGCGACTATAGGCGTTGCCTAAGGCCCCTTGGGCAAGGGTAAGCAGTTGCGGCTCAAGGGGCTGAGTTAGCAAAGGCTCTAACTGTTCAATGGCCCGCTGATCCTGACCCAAGGCACTGTAAGCCTGAGCCTGATCAATTTGCCATTGGGCAATTTCCGGAGCTTTGGGATCATGGCGACGGTAGAGGGCGATCGCCTCGCTCCAGGCTTGAATGGCTTGGTCAAAACGGCCCTGATCTCGATAGGCCAGGGCTAGGTTTTGCTGAACAAGGCCGCGGGTTTCCGGCGGCAAGTTCAGCGTTAAGGCCTGTTGCCATTGCTCAATCGCCGTGATTAAATCCCCCGCACTGTAGGCTTGTACCCCAGAGGCGATCGCCCCTGGAGTAGGGGATACTTGAGCCATCAATGGGGTTAGGTGCATTGTGGTCGCCATTAAAAACCCCGCCAAAATCCCCCATAGCCATCGCTTGCCCATTGTTATTGCCCTGTGGTTCGCCATAAATTTTGCCTGGAGATGCCCCATGCCAAATACCTCCCCTTCCTCTTCTCATTTTGTCCCAGAGATCCGGACAAGGCTCCATCGTTGTGAACGAATTGAAAAACCCTCTGCCGCTGTGGAATTGGATGAATATTGCTAAAACAACCCTGTTGAGCCTCCTGTGGGGGGTGTCTCTACCCACTTTACCCGTCGCAGCTTTACCCAGCGTCGATAAACTCCCCCCTGAGTTTAAAAATCCCCTACCCTTGGAGGGGTTGCCCGCCTTACCCAGTCAGTTCCAAACCCCCGACCTTTTACCCGTGCCCCCCGCCACCAATGCGCCCGATCAAGTCCCCAGTAATGGGGTGACGGTGCAAATTGAAAGCGTCGAAGTGTTAGGCAGTACCGTCTTTTCTGAAGCAGAATTGCAGGAGGCGATCGCCCCCTGGTTGGGCAAAACCGCCACCTTTGCCGACCTCCTCGCCCTCCGCACCACCATCACCGCCCTCTACACCGGCAATGGTTACGTCACATCCGGGGCCTTTCTCCCGGCTCAGGATTTGCAAGGGGGGAGGATTCAAATTCAAGTGGTGGAGGGGGCGATTGAAGCCATTGATATTGAAGGTTTAAACCGACTACGACCGGGCTATGTGCGCGATCGCCTCACCCGCGCCGCCCAAACGCCCATCCACCTCCCCGACCTAGAAGCCGCCCTCCAACAACTCCAACGGGATCCCCGCTTTAGCACCATTCAAACCGAACTCTCCGCCGGGACAACTCCCGGCCTCAGTCGCCTCACCCTCCGCCTCACCGAAGCCGATCCCCTCACCGTGCAACTCCAGGGCAATAACTACGATGCCCCCAGTGTTGGAGCCACCCGGGGAGCAATGACCGCCACCCACCTCAACCTCCTGGGTTGGGGCGATACCCTCAGCGGTAGCTATGGCACAACGGCAGGGCTGGATACTTGGGCGGTGGATTATACCCTGCCCATCAATGCCCGCAATGGTACCGTCAGACTCCATTACGACCAAAGCCAGAGCCGGGTGATTGAAGACCCCTTTAGTAGTTTGGGGATTGTGGCTCGGTCGAAAACGGGATTATTCGAGCTACGGCAGCCTTTGGTGCAAAATTTAACGACGGAGTTCACCGTGGGGGCAAGTTTGGCCCTGCGGGAAAGTCGCACGTTTCTCCTTGAAGATGTGCCCTTTTCCTTTTCCTTAGGGCCAGACCGGGGGGTGTCGCGGGTCACAACCTTGGGTTTATTTCAAGAATGGGTGCAGCGATCGCCTCGCCGCGTTGTGGCGGCCCGCTCCCAGTTTAATATCGGTCTGGATGCGTTTAATGCCACCCGCAATGATTTCGGCATTGATGGCCGCTCTACCCGCTGGACGGGGCAATTGCAATGGGTGGAAGCCTTTGATCGGGATTTCCTCGCCATTGCTCGATTGGGGGGACAATTGACGGGCGATCGCCTCCTGCCCATGGAGCAGTTTGCCGTAGGGGGTGTGGATACGGTGCGGGGCTATCGCACCAATAGTCAGGTGGGGGATAGTGGTTGGTATGGTTCCATAGAGGCGCGGTTTACGGTGTTGCGAGATGACCGTTGGGGAACATTGCAAATCACCCCATTTTTTGATCTGGGCAGCAGTTGGAATACAGGGGGTGCTGGGAGTCAATTTCTCAGCAGTACCGGCTTGGGTCTAGCTTGGCAACCCGGCGGCAATATGATGTTTCGCCTCGATTGGGGTTTACCGTTGACAGGGGAGAGCGATCGCCACCAACGGGGACTGATGTTCTCCATCATGCTCGAACCCCAGTTTTAGCCCCAAGGGATCAGGTGATCAGCGTGTCCTTAGATTTATCTTCACCCAAAGGCGGCAAGGGGCGTTTGGCTCGCCGCCGTCCCTGTTCGTCTAACTCACCCTCTTCAATGCGGATCTGAATTTGGGGGCCAGAACTGGCCAAACGGATGATCATCCCATCAAATACGGGGATTTTTGTAATCCGCTTGCCATCAATATAGGTTCCGTTTGCACCCAGGTTAACAACCTCCCAACCCGCCTCATTGCTGGGGCGAATTTCCACATGATGGCGGGATACAACGGCACTGTACAGAATCACTTCATTATCTGTAGAACGCCCAATCCGAATCACGGTATCCGGTTCAAACGTCCAATTCTGGACGGGTACCGCCTGAAGGGGATGGAGTAGGGTCAAAATAATGACGGTCGTGGAAAGGTTCACCGTTGTATGGGGGTTATCTTTGAACGCACTGGAGGTATGAGGGTTCATTAAACAAGGGAACGGGGTGATCACTTTGTTTTAGTGTACTCCGGCCCTCTATTCTGGAACGCTCCTTTCTGATTCTAGACTGCCCAGGGCGATCGCGAATCACGTTTATCTTAGGGGGTTTCCGAAAAAACCGCCAA
Organism: Spirulina sp.; assembly: GCA_011390265.1. GTDB lineage: Bacteria > Cyanobacteriota > Cyanobacteriia > Cyanobacteriales > Spirulinaceae > Spirulina. Next base: position 2,140 of record JAABSU010000227.1, on the reverse strand, counting down.
TGAACACCCCCCGGCCTGAAGGCGCGGGGATTCTCAGTGGATTTGACGATCTGTCAAAGTACACCAGCGTTCGAGAGACCTAAAATCATGCCCGCGCCTAAAATGTGACCAAAACTAGCGGTAGCTAAGAGTTCCGGTAAACCAAAGCTTTTCCAGAGGCCCGGTTGACTGGTGGGCAGGGCGGGGCCTTGGCCAGGATTTTTAATCGCAAAGCGACCAACGATAATCGCAAATAGGTTCGATAAAATCATCACGATCGCTACGTTCAGATTCCAAGCAGCGGTGACACCGCCAACGGCTAACAAAAAGGGCATCGTAAATTTCCTAGGGTAAATTCTAAACAGTCAAGCGCTCGCAATTATAGGCGCTTCCGGGAAACTACACCGGCAAAATGGCAAGATCAGCAATAAAATGACAAGCTTTAGATCATAAATCTTTAAAATCAAGATGCGGATTAAAATTTGCGGGATTACTCAGCCTCAACAGGGGGAGGCGATCGCCCGCCTCGGTGCCACGGCCCTCGGCTTGATCTGCGCCCCCCAATCCCCCCGCTATGTCACCCCGGCCCAAATTGCCGAGATTACCCAAGGGATTCCCCAAGGGATTGAGCGAATCGGTGTGTTTGTGGATGCGCCCTTAGTCACCATTGCGGCAACGATTACGGTGGGGCAGCTTACGGGGATACAACTCCACGGCCAAGAATCGCCGGAATTTTGCCAAACCCTGCGGGAGCAATGCCCTCAAGTGAGCCTGTGGAAGGCCTTCCGGGTGCGATCGCCCGCCACCCTCGCCACCATCCCCCCCTATTATCCCGTCGTCGATGCCGTCTTACTCGATGCCTACCATCCCCACCTGGGCGGCGGAACCGGCCACACCCTCAACTGGGCAGATCTCCAAGCCTTTACCCCGCCTCTACCCTGGTTCCTAGCGGGCGGCTTAAATCCTGACAATATCGCCACTGCTTTAGAAATCATCACCCCCGATGGCGTGGATGTTTCCAGTGGGGTGGAGCGATCGCCGGGTGATAAAAACCTAGCCGCCGTTGAGCAACTCATCCGCATCATCCAAAATTGAGCATCTGTATTGGTGATGGCGATCGCCAAAAAAGGTGTGATGAACGTCACGAGTATCACATTGTCAAGTCACTGTAATGATTTGTTACATTCAGTTATATTTGTTTACAGATAAGCAACAAGGAGTTCACAACACCATGCAAACCATCAATCCCGACGGTCAACTCAACAACTACGCCACCGAACCCGCTCTCTACTTTGCCGAATTCCCCTCCCCCAACCAACAATTCCGCTATCTCCAACAAGGGGCGATCGCATTCCTGCTCGTATCGAGCCTCCTGTTAATTGCCATCGGGGTGAGCTAACTCACCAACACGCTAGAATCGCGGGATTGTTTCCCTCGCTCTCCTGAATCGCCAAGCGCACAAAAATCGACACAAGTTCAAGCCCTGGGGTGTTAATCCCAGGGCTTGACTCTATGGGGGGAAGGCCAACCCTATCCCCCTTGCACTCAGCAAGGAGGGATTGGGAATTGTCCTTAACGGAAGCTGGGTTGATGGCGGATCAAACTGAGGAATTCCTCGCGGGTCTTTTGTTCCGCTTGGAAAACCCCTAACATCGCACTGGTCACTGTCCAAGAGCCGGGCTTTTGGACACCCCGCATCACCATACACATGTGGCTCGCTTCCATCACCACCGCCACCCCTTGGGGATCAAGAATTTCCTGCACCGCTTCAGCAATTTGGCGAGTCAGTCGTTCTTGCACCTGGAGGCGACGGGCATACATTTCCACGATCCGAGCCAGTTTACTGAGACCCACCACCTTTTGATTGGGAATATAAGCAACATGGACTCGCCCCAAAAAAGGGAGCATATGGTGTTCGCAGAGGCTGAACACATCGATATCGCGGACTAAGACCATTTCATTATGGCCCTCATCAAAGATTGCCCCATTCACCAATTGCTCTAAAGATTGAGAATATCCCTGCGTTAAAAATTGCATCGCCTCCGCCACCCGTTTCGGAGTTTTGAGCAGGCCCTCCCGCTCCGGATTTTCCCCCACCCCTTCGATGATGTGACGCACCGCATCCATCATCATTTCCGGTGAAGTATCCGTTTTGGAGGTT
>JAABSU010000024.1 GCA_011390265.1 Spirulina sp. | reverse complement strand
CCCCAACGCTCTGTTAGGAACCCTTTACGTCCGCTGGCCCGGCTATGCCGAAACCGCCACCCACACCACCCCCTTCGCCGTCGATCTCCAAGCCCAGTTAGCGGCCGCCCGCGAGGCTGGAAGTCAAAATGCGGTGATGGAAGTGAGTTCCCATGCGTTGGATCAAGGGCGGGTCAAGGGTTGCCCCTTTGAGGTGGCGGTATTTACCAACCTCACCCAGGATCATCTCGATTATCACGAAACCATGGAGCGGTATTTTGCCGCCAAAGCCCTACTGTTTAACGAGGAATACCTCAAGGGTCGCGGGGTAATTAATCTCGATGATCCCTACGGTCAGCGGTTGTTGGCGCAATTGGGGGATTCTGCCTGGAGCTATAGCATCAGCAATTCCGAGGCGGATCTGTGGTTGAGTGATTTAGATTATGGAGCCACGGGTGTAACCGGCGTAATCCATACCCCCAAAGGGGAAGCGGCGTTCCAATCTCCCTTGGTGGGTCAGTTTAATTTGGCGAATTTCCTCGCTGCGGCGGGGGCGGCCCTGCATTTAGGCGTGGATTTAGACTTTATCGTGGCCCAATTACCTCAGTTTGCCGGTGTACCGGGGCGGATGGAGCGGGTGCAGGTGCGGCCGGATCAGGATATTAGTGTGATTGTGGACTATGCCCACACGCCGGATAGTTTGGAGAATTTAATCAAGGCGGCACGGCCGTTTATTCCGGGGCGGGCCATTTGCGTCTTTGGTTGTGGGGGCGATCGCGATCGCACCAAGCGGCCGATTATGGGCAAAATTGCCGCCCAATTAGCGGATGTGGCCGTTGTCACCTCCGATAATCCCCGCACGGAAAACCCAGAGCAAATTCTCCAGGATGTTCTCGCCGGGATTGACCCGGAGGCCAATCCGATTGTGGAGGGCGATCGCGCCGCCGCCATCCGTGAAGCGATCCTCACCGCCCAACCCGGTGACGGGGTGCTAATTGCTGGGAAAGGCCATGAAGATTACCAAATCCTCGGCACGGAAAAAATCCACTTCGATGATCGAGAACAGGCCCGCGAGGCCTTGGCCGCTCGCTATCGTTAGGGGATTTAAGGAGGGGATCTGTCGAAATATTTTCCCTCCAAGGAGAGGTGCCCGTAGGGCGGGGTGGGTTCAGGTTGCCCACAAAAGATGCACCCCGGCACCTCTTTTAAAAATTTCCAGAATTGGCCTTGCTAGCATTGGTTAAACTGGACATACTGCATCGCCATTCCATCGGTTATTCTACGGATGTCTCGATTACCCCTCTTTCCCCCCGGCCCCTAATTTCTAGCCTAGCCATGATCATTTGCCCTGAATGCCAATTTGAAAACCCCGAAGCGAATAAATTCTGCCAACGGTGCGGAAGTTCTCTCACGGTTCAGGAATGCCCGGAATGCGGGGCCGAGGTGAGTTGGACGGCGAAGGACTGTGACCAATGCGGCGCTCAGGTGGCGAAACCTTGGCTGGCGATCGCCCTCCCCCTTGCCGATGCAGACCCCCAACCCGAGGAACTCAACCCCACCGATCCCGAGCAGCGTTACCAGCCCCTCGACCCCGACGAAACGCCCCTTCAGCCCAATCAACTCAAGGTCTGGGATAGTCAACCCCTGCAAAAAACCTATCTTGACCTCCTGATCGAGCAACAGGATCAAGGCGACACCGCCCCCGCCAAAGATCTCGAAATAGACCAAAACCCCAACGTTGAATTTTGGCGACATCTGGGGGTGATGGATGCCACAATTCCCTATCTAGTCCTGCAAGAATCCCTCAGTCCCGCCATTCCTGTCCTCCAAGATACTTGGCAAGGGGAAAGCTCCGGCGTGATTGTGATTGAATATCGCTCCGATTGGGATCAACTCTCCCAAGCCTGGGGCAGCGAATCAATCCCCTTCTCACAACTACTCTACTGGCTGGATGAAACCCTCCGGCTTTGGACGGAATTAGCCAGGTTTCGCTGTTGCCAGAGCTTGCTCACCGATAGCAACCTCCGCCTCGATGAAGATCAATTGCTCTGCTTTGCCCAACTGATCCCCGATCCCTTGGATCAAACAGCCCCTCCCCTGAGTGCGTTGGGCCAGGTGTGGAAACGGCTATTTGGCACATCGGGACGCACCCTCTACGGGCCGATGATCACCCTGTTGGATCGCTTTGAGGCGGGGGAATTGGAAACGGTGGAAGCAGCCCGGGCGGAATTGCAGGCGATCGCCCGCCAACAGGAAATTGAAGAAGCCGAGATTCCCGTAGAGGGAGAAGAAATCAACCTCGAACCCCAGGAAGACCCCGATAAAATCACCTATCGAGGCATGGGGGATGATATGCCCACCGTCGTCCTGCCGATGCAACTCCTGAGCTTGGCCGATGCTGGTTTTACCGATATTGGCCAACAGCGAGACCACAATGAGGATCATTTTGGCATTGAAACCTCGGTGATTCGCCGGGAAAATGCCATGAGTAAACAGATCCAAGCCCATGGCCTCTATATCGTCTGTGATGGTATGGGGGGCCATGCCGCTGGAGAAGTGGCCAGCGCCATGGCCGTGGAAACCCTCCAGCAATATTTCGCCACCCATTGGAGCGATCGCACCCAACTCCCCGATGAAGCGGTGATTCGCGAAGGGATCTTAATGGCCAATGAAAAACTCTACGCCGTCAACATGAAAAATGCCCGCTCCGGCAGTGGGCGGATGGGGACAACCTTGGTGATGGTATTGGTGCAGGATATCAACGTGGCGATCGCCCATGTGGGGGATAGCCGCGTCTACCGGATCACCCGCAAACAGGGCATTGAACAACTCACCGTGGATCACGAAGTCGGCCAACGGGAAATCCTCCGGGGCGTTGACCCCCAGGATGCCTACGCCCGCCCCGATGCCTACCAACTCACCCAGGCCATGGGGCCTCGTGATAACGACTACGTTCACCCCGATATTCAATTTTTAGAACTCAACGAAGACACCCTCTTACTGCTCTGTTCCGATGGCCTGTCGGATAACGACCTGCTGGAAAAAAACTACGGGGACTACCTGATCCCCTTAATTGCCTCCAAGGCCAATCTCGACAGCGGTTTAATTAAGCTCGTAGACTTTGCCAACGAATACAATGGCCATGACAACATCACCGGGGTTTTAATTCGGCTGAAAATGCGTCCAAATGCGGATCAGTTCTAGCAGTAACGGTTAGCTCTGCTCCCCATTCAACCCAGGCTCTCCCAGGCTATTCCCATGCTCACACTCACCCTTTTGGACGGTCGCACCCCCCTGCGGGAATGGAAATTTGAAGATGGCGATATCATCCGCATTGGCCGCGCCAGTGACAATGAGATTGTCTTGGACTATTGCGCAGAAGTCTCCCGCTACCACGCAGAACTCCGTTGTGAAGACCAGCAATGGCGGATTATTAGCTACGGAGCCAATGGCACATTTCTCAACGGGCGGCAGATTCGCCAAAGCCTGATCCCTGGGGACGCGCTGCTGCAACTGGCCCACGGCGGCCCCCGGATCCAATTCCACTATCAACCGCCGCTAGTCCCTAACCGCTGCGCCCATGCCAATAACCCGGCTTCGGCGCTGTTTTGTATCCACTGCGGCGAAATGCTCTACCAACCCCAGCAGTTGATCCGGCAATACCAAGTGTTGAAAACCTTGGGTCAGGGGGGGATGGGGACGACCTATTTAGCGCGGGATGCGACGCGGGGGCAGTTGATTGTCCTCAAGGCGATGAATGCGGATATGGCGAAAATCCCCAAGGCCCATGAATTATTTGCTCGGGAATCGCGAATTTTAGCCAGCCTCAGCCATTCAGGAATTCCCCGCTATTATGATTCCTTTACGGAACATGGCAAGACCTATCTAGCGATGGAGTTGATCCATGGGATGAATTTGGAGCAATGGGTGCGGCAGAATGGGGTGGTGCCGTTGACAGAAGCATTGCATTGGATGGTGCAGTTGTGTGGGATTTTGGGCTATTTGCATGGGTTGAATCCGCCTTTGGTGCATCGGGATGTGAAGCCGGCCAATTTGATGATCCGCACGGGCGATCGCCAGCTTGTGCTTCTCGATTTTGGGGCAGTGAAGGAGATCGGCACGCCCCACGGCACGCGCATCGGGGCCGAGGGCTACACCGCCCCAGAGCAAGACCGGGGGCAACCCTGTCCCCAATCGGATCTTTACGCGATGGGCCCAACGTTGATCTTTTTACTCACCGGCAACCCCCCCATGCAGTATTACCGCCTCGACACCCATACACCCCGCTTTTCGGTGGTCAGTGTGCCGGGATTGAGTGATCAACTCCGGCAGGTGATTGAAACTTTAACCGCGCCGCTGTTGGGGGAACGGTACCCCGATGCGGCAACGGTGGCGGCGGCGTTCCAAGCTTGTTTAACTTCCCTGTTGGCTCAACCCCTTTAAGACCCTTTGGTAAAAATAGGTGGGCGTAGGGGCCGTAAGCCTGCCGGAGGCACAAAAATTTTTCGCCCCTCCATGACCTATCGAGCAACGCAGCAATTCCTTTGTTAATCTGAACAGTGGTGGTTTTGTTGATTTAGGGAATAGCATGAGCGAAGAATTAGTCCAGTGGTTAGCGGAAATTCGCACATTGAAGCAGTCCCTTGCGGAGGCGGAGCGCGATCGCGATGCGGCCCAGGCTAGTGCCACCCATTGGCGCAAACTCTACAACACCGAAGCCCGCCAACGCCGGGAAGAGTTGAAACTCGCCCAAACTGAATTAACGAAGTTACAAGCAGAGCTTGAAGTTTTCAAAAATCCCCCTCCCACAAATCCAGCCCAATCCGCCACCTTTGCCGCTGAACTGGCGGCGCTGCGGGATGAGGAGCAATGGCGGCAAAAGCTGATTATGGTTCTACAGGAGCGCGATCGCGCCCTCGATGCCCTGCGCCAAGAGCAGGAAAATCACCGCTATACCCGCCAAAACCTCACCAGCGTCATCGGGGACACGATGGAGCAATTGACGCTGTTGCGGGGAGGGAAGCTGCCCCAAGGAGAGCCGCAGGATGCTGATGATCCCGCTGCCATTGCCCTCGTAGATGTGATGCCCCCGGAGGTGCGGGCGTTGTTGGAGCAATCGGCCCCCCGTGAACCGCAGGATCGGCCCCGGCCCCAACCGGAATAATGGCAGCCCTCTGGTTGATCGGGGGAACCTCGGAAAGTCGGGCCTTGGTTGATCTGCTACTTCCCCACAACATTCCCATGGTGATCACCGTCACCACTCCCACCGCCGCCCACCTTTATCCCCCTCATCCTCAGCTTCAGGTCAGGGTTGGCCCCCTCGATGCGGCGAATCTACTTCCCTTCATCACCACTTACAACATTTGCGGCATTCTCGATGCCTCCCACCCCTACGCCACGGTGATTTCCCAGGGGGCGATCGCCCTCGCTCAAACCCAGAACTTCCCCTATCTCCGCTACGAACGGCCAGATTTAGAGGCGACTGGGGCGATAACCGTCCCGGATTGGGCCACATTGTTAGCGGGGGAGATGTTGAGCGATCGCCGCGTCCTCTTCATCGTCGGTTATCGCCCCTTGGCTCAGTTGGCCCCTTGGCAGGATCGGGGGACGTTGTTTGTGCGGATTTTGCCCAGTGAAGTGGCCCTCAATGCCGCCCTCGCCGCTGGTTTTACGAGCGATCGCATCCTGGCCCTGCGTCCCCCCGTCAGTGCCCCGTTAGAAACGGCCCTGTGGCAACAGTGGGCCATTGATACCGTTGTGACAAAGGCATCGGGAACCGCTGGCGGGCAAGGGGTGAAGCAGCAGGTGGCCCAAGCCTTGGGGGTGCAATTGATCATCATCCAACGCCCTCCCATGGCCTACCCCCAACAAACCCGCAACCCAGAGGATATACTCAACTTTTGTAGTGTTTGTTTAGTTGGGGCGAAAAGACAATAGCAGGGAGGGCGAAAAATTTTTCGCCCCTATGATGATCAACTCCCCACTTCCTGAAAATGGGCTATATTAACGGAAACTTCATCAAGATTAGGGGATTTGGTATGCCCAAGGGAAAAAAGAGTCAACCGGCGAAATCTGCTCAAGACTACAATCATCAGGGAGAGCATCCGCAGCGGCCGGATATTGGTACGGAGTCGCAGTTTAACAAGCGGAAGGGGCCGGTGAGTTATCGCTATGATAGCTCCCTTGCGCCGGAGTTGTGTTGGGATGAGGGGAAGGGACGGGCGGAGGCGGAGCGGTTAATTGCGAAGATTTTGAATGCAGCTCGCTAAAAGGTCGTCTTTAAAATCATCAGCGAATCCAAAAACACACTGTTAGTTACTAAATGGTTTAAAAGAGAAATAGCGATGAAAGATCTTGAGTCCAATGAACTACCTTTAGATGCAATTTTAGATGATACATCTAGTGGTTTTTTAAAAGAAATACTTCTAGTACTACTTGAAGTTCTACTAGAAGAGGTGATCACTAGCCCTCAACATGAGTATATTGAGGTTTATCGTGAACAGTGGAGGAACCTTATTGGTTTTCAGGTATATGGCTTCAGAATTAAACATGGAAAATATGCAGAAAAATTCCCTGGAACCTCATTGATTAATTTATTGAATGAACTAGGAAGTAGAGGATGGGAACTGGTAGGCTCAGACAATGATGGGGAGTGTGATATTTATCGATTCAAAAGAATGAAATCTAATCTATCAACCAGAAATCTAGATACTTTATTTAGTATTATTGACAAATTAAAATCCAATTTAGCAAAAGAAGAGTGTTTTCAAGATGGAAAACAGGATAATGATGTAGAAGAAAACTCTAATGAGCCAGAAGAAAATGCTAGTGATCGAGAAGAATGTCAAAAAGATGCTGTTGCTGATTATCGTATTGAAGAATTGCAATTGTCAGTAAGGGCATACAACTGCTTAAAAAGAGCTAAAATTAATACTGTGGGTGATTTATTAAAACAGCAAGAAGCCGTTCTAGAAGGGAAAATCGAAAATCTAGGTTCAAAATCTGTGGAAGAAATTATAGAAGCACTTAACCAAAAATTGGGATTAAACTTACCCTTTGATCATCATGAATAAACCAGAAATTGGGAACAAAATAATGTCTTGATTTTTATAATATAAGGCGTAGAGTGGCAATTGATCACCATACCAACTAACCTATTTTCAATTTAACTTATTTTGAATTTGATTATGTTTAAAAGTATCACCATCAAAAACTTCAGATGCTTTGAAGACCTCACCATCAACCAGATCGAGCGGATTAACCTCATTGGCGGCATGAACAATATTGGCAAAACTGCCCTATTGGAAGCCATTTATTTAATGACCAGCCTCAATTCTATAGAAATCCCCCTCAAACTCAACTTTGATCGAGGAGTCTTCAACCCTAAAACCTTTGATGTTGAAGAAATTTGTGAATGGTTATTTTTTGAAAAAAAAGCCCATAAAGCCATCAAAATTGAAGTCATCGACGACCAAGAGATCAAAAGCGAACTCAAGCTTAGTCTCGAAAAAGCCGCCAGCCCTCGACTGTTCCCCCTCACCTTATCCTCCAACCGCCGTAGAACCCTCAAAGATTTGCACTTGGAATTTAGAACCGCAGATCAAAAACCTCTCGAATTTACCCTATTTCTCATGCCCGATAAAGAAGAACCAGACATGGCTCGCATCGGAATAGACCCTCAACGGCAATCTCACGAAAATTTAGAAATTCCCGCCTTACCCCCCAGCGACTTTATTAGTAGTCGTTTGCGAATTTCACCTACTGAAGATGCTGAAAAATTTAGCTTTTTAGAAGCCCAAAATAAACAAGACGAAATTGTCAGTATTTTAAACGTCTTAGAACCTCGCTTAAAACGCCTCTCCGTCTTGGTCACGGGAGGAATGCCGATTATTAATGGCGATATCGGAGCTAACTATTTGATTCCCATTTCCTTAATGGGCGAAGGCATCAGTCGCCTTCTATCCATCGTTTTATCAATCATGAATACCCCCGGTGGCACAGTATTAATCGATGAAATTGAAAATGGTATTCACTATTCAGTCCTGCCCAAAATCTGGGCATCCATCGCCACCGCCAGCGAAAGATTTAACACCCAAATTTTTGCCACAACCCACAGCCAAGAATGTATTAATGCTGCCCATGAAGCTTTTCAACAGTCAGAATCCTACAACTTTCGATATTTTCGGCTGGAAAGAGAGCAAAACTCTAACTTAATTAGAACTGCGGTTTATGAAAGAGACAATATTGAAACATCCATCGACCTAAGTTTGGAGATGAGGTAATGAGCAAATCCATCAAAATTGATCAGCCGAAGTTAATTGTCGGTGAAGGGAAGGAAGAAAAAATTCTTTTTTCAACGCTGATCAGATATCTCAATATTGAGGATATCCAAGTCGAATCCTATGGGGGAAAAAGCAATCTAGGGAAATTCTTGAAAACCTTGCCCTTGATTCCTGGCTATCAACAATTGCAATCCTTGGGAATTACACGAGATGCTGATGATTCTTTTGCTGCGGCATCCATGAGTGTTGAGAACTTTATTCAATCAAGCCTGAGCATAAATAACCTCAAAATCACCACACTTATTCTGCCCGACAATGGTTCTTTGGGAATGTTAGAAGACCTCTGTTTGGCATCCATCAATTATGAAGAAATTCAATGTGCTGAAACCTTCTTAGCTTGCATCTCTTCTTGCTCTAATAGAACACCGAAAAACTTAGCTAAAGCCAAAATTCATACTTGGCTCGCCAGTCAAGTTAATCCAGGGCAACGCTTAGGAGAAGCGGCACAATCGGGATGTTTAGATTGGGAACATCCGGCTTTCCAACAGCTTCGAGCATTTGTCCAAAACCTTTAGTCCTCCTACTGATCACCATGACCTACGAAGGTAATGAACCTATCTGTGATGGTCGGAGGCCAAGGTTGGAGGCGAAAAAATTTTCGCCTCTACTTTAAAATGGGAACCGGGCAAGGGTTGAAGCCATTGCCCATTCCCTGTTCCCTTAACCTAATATTCCCATGGCTGACCCAATTACCCCCGCAGTGAGCGATCGCATCTGCGCCCACATGAATGATGATCACGCCGAGGCCATCGCCCTCTATGCCCAAGTGTTTGGAGATCGCCCCGCCACGGAGCAGGCGGAATTACTGACCATTGACCCCGAAGGGATGACGCTCAAAGCCACCACCCAAGGCAACACGGAAACGATCCGCATTGCCTTTGACCACACCCTGACGGATTCCGAAGATGCCCATCAGACCCTAATCGCCATGGTCAAGCAGGCCCGCCAAAAATGAGTAGGAAGTGGGAAGTGAGGAGTGGGAAGTGAAGGATCTATTCCCTATTCCCTATTCCCTATTCCCTCTCCCCACAGGGAGGCTAACGGGTAAAGAGCCGGAAATAGAGCGATCGCCCCCATTCCTTGAAGGGCCAAGCCACATAGGTTAAGGGGTTGATCGTCACAATGATATTGCGCACATCCCGCACCGCCAAGTTAACGATCTGCCGCGCCACCCAATTCGGGGCCATCACCCCCACCGGGTTTAACTCACTTTTAAAGGGGCCTAAAATCAGCCTGCGGATCACACAGGGTGCATCGAGGCGGCGCAATGTTACTAGATCCCCCAAAGTGCGCTTGCTCAGTTCATAAAGGGGGCTAAAGGCGGGATTCACTTCCGCCTCTGAGGTGTTGACCCAAACTTCCTTCGTGGCGATCGCCTTATTCCCCTCCACCGTTGTTAAAAACAACTCCAACAGCCGCCAACTGGAAAAAGCATTAACCTCATAGGATCGCTCAATGGCGGCGCGATCGCGCTCTCCATGAACATTGATGCCATGGTTGAGGATCAAAATATCGATTTTTTGCAAGGTTTCCGCCAGGGCCGCCTCCTCCCCCACCTGCCAAGTCACCAAAGGCAGCGGCTCCGTTTCCCCCGGCAGGATAATCGGCGTAGCCTGGGAACTGAAGGCCGTCACCTTTGCGCCCCGTGCCTTCAGTTGCACCAACAGCGCCCGCCCCAACGTACCAGAAGCCCCCGTGACTGCAATGCGTTTACCCTTCAGTGAAAGCGCAGTTCCCATGATCTTATCAACGAGCGTGAACGTGCCACTATAGTAAGCATTTTGGTCATCGAAATGATGCCGCCAATGGTACGTCCGATTGACCCACCAGGAGGCCGGCGCAGCGGTGAAGGGGCCAGGGCGATGGGTGAGATCCGTCAATTCATCGGCTTGGGGCCAACCGGAACCCCGGGCGATCGCCCCCCCCAAAAACGTTAAGGTGTAAACCGTGCCCAAACTCACCACCCAGGGTTGGGGAAACGTAAGGCTCAGGGGAATCGCCCAGGGAAGCAAACTCATCACCAGCATCACCAAAGCTTCCGGCACATCGTTATACCAATGAGCCTGACGATAAATTTCGGGGTTAATCACCGAGAGATCCGGCCGAAAGACCCGATGGTGCCAACCGTGGAGACGATAAAGCAGCGGCCACTGGTGGGCTGTCCAATGGTAAACATCTCGTACAACTTCCACCCACAGCAGGGAACCTAGACCCACGCCTAGGGTGATTAACCAGTTCTGGATCATCATAATATCTGTTTAAATCGCCATGAAAAGGATTGAAAATTGTGGTCTTGCTTCCCCAAAACCGGTTCAGGCGGTTTTGGGTGAGATTCCGTCAAAAGGCCTCTGGAACTTCCGTAGAATATCAGAGCGGAATCCTCGCTACAAAAATTAAGATTCTGCTACTTTTTGTAACATTTTTGGCTAAAATAAAACATCAAAAAAGACTTCTGCTTCGATTACCGTCGCTTCTCTATTGCCGTTTACCGTGTTAAGCCATGTCCAAAAACCCCTGGAACACCCCCGATCCCGATGATGGTTTAGATCCCATCGAAGCCATCTTGTCCGATTGGTCTGACCCCGAAACCGATGAAGCCGATTTTCGTAGTGATTTTTTCCGAGGGACAGGGGGAAGACGGACAAAAGCCGCCTTTGCATTGATGATGGTTTGGGGGATTGTCCTGGCCCTTCATTTCGTGTCTTGGGGCATTTGGCTCGTGGTGGCCGTGACGGGGATGATCGGCGTGAATATTCTCCGCTTGGTGGTTGCCCGGCCTAACCCCGTCCCGAACTCGTTAGCGGATCAAGACCTAGCCACGGCTCCCACGGTGGCGCTGTTGGTGGCGGCCAAAAACGAGGAGGCGGTGATTGAGCGGCTGGTGCGCCAACTCTGTGCCTTGGACTATGAGCGCGATCGCTACGAAGTTTGGGTGATTGATGACTATAGCACCGATCGCACCCCCGAAATTATCGATCGCCTCGCTCTGGAGATCCCCCAACTTCAGGTGATCCACCGCCCCGCCAATGGTGGGGGGGGCAAGTCCGGGGCGCTTAACGAAGCCGTGTCCCAAATTGATCGGGATGTGATTGCCGTCTTTGATGCCGATGCGATCGTTGCCCCAAATTTGTTACGGCGCGTGATCCCACATTTTGCCGATGAACAAATTGGTGCTGTCCAGGTGCGTAAAGCGATTTCCAACCCAGAGGAAAACTTCTGGGCCAAGGGTCAATCCGTGGAAATGTATTTGGATAGTTACTACCAACAGCAGCGCATTGCCATCGGTGGCATTGGGGAACTGCGGGGCAATGGCCAGTTTGTGCGGCGGGCGGCCCTAACGCGCTGTGGCGGCTGGAATGAAGAAACGATTACCGATGATCTCGATTTAACGATTCGCCTGCACCTCGATCGCTGGCACATTGGCTTTTGCCTCGATCCCGCCATTGGGGAAGAGGGGGTCACTCGTCTCCAAGCCCTGTGGCATCAACGCAGCCGCTGGGCCGAGGGGGGTTATCAACGCTACCTCGACTATTGGCGGCTGATCATGCGTAACCGCATGGGGATACTGAAAACCTGGGATCTGATCTGTTTCTTCGTCCTGCAATATATCTTGCCCACGGCGGCGATTCCTGATCTGCTCATGGTGGTGTTGCGCCATCATCTGCCGGTGATGATGCCCATGTCAGCCTTGGTGATGTCCTTTGGTTTCCTGGGGATGGTGGTGGGATCTTGGCGGGTGAAGCCGGTGAGGTCAATGGGGGAGGCGATCGCCTTCCTGGTCAGCCTCGCCCAAGGTTTTACCTATCTATTCCATTGGTTCATCGTCATGCCCGCCACCACCGCCCGCATGGCCATCCGCCCCAAACGCCTCAAATGGGTCAAAACCGCCCACGGCAGCACGAACATTTCGGTTCTACCCTAGGCCTCAATGGGGGCAATGCCGGCGCGATCGAGGATGTCGGGAATCAAGTCTTCCCGACGCACCGCCATCATGTGAACTCCCTGGCAAAGGTTTTGGGCCAGCTTCACCTGTTCAGCGGCGATCTGCACCCCTTCCTTGAGGGGGTCTGTTGCCCCAGCGAGGCGATCGATGATCGTTTGGGGAATGTTCGCCCCTGGAACATAGCGGTTGATGAATTTGGCATTTTTGGCGGATTTGAGCAGGAAAATGCCGGCCAGGATGGGGCGATCGCCCACCGACGCAATTTGGGTCATAAATTTTTCCAAGCGGTCAAAATCACAAATTAATTGACTTTGGAAAAACTGCGCCCCCGCTGCCACCTTGCGCTCAAACCGTCGCTGTAAACTGCTCCAACTGGGCAATTGGGGATCTACCGCTGCCCCGACGAGGAGATCTAAGCCGCCATCGGTGAGGGGCTTACCATTGGCATCTAACCCTTGATTGAGTTGCTGGATCAACTTTAGCAACCGCACCGATTCCAGATCGAAAACGCTGCGGGCCTGGGGATGATCCCCCGCTTTAACGGGATCGCCGGTCAGAGCCAAAATATTGTGGAGGCCCAAGGCGTGAGCGCCCATGAGGTCAGCTTGGAGGCCGATCAGATTGCGATCGCGACAGGCCACCTGACAGATCGGCTCAATCCCCGCCTGATGCAGCACCATCGAAGCCGCCAAAGCCGACATCCGCAACACCGCCCGACTGCCATCGGTGACATTCACACTATGGACTCGTCCCTTCAATCCAGCAGCCATCGCCAGCATATGGCGGGGATCCCCTCCCTTGGGAGGCATGACTTCAGCGGTAATTAAAAATTCTTGGTGAGCAATGGCACGGCGTAAACGGGACATCGAGTTTTAGGGCGGTTTAAACAGAAAGAATAGAGTTCCTGATTTTAACGTTATCCGGTTTTGGCCGGATTCAGGGATTATGGGTGAGGGGCAATTATGCCCCTACTCCATTGTTGCACGCACTCTCTCACACCCTGATGAAAAGTCTCAACCTCACACCCCAACTCTACGAATACCTCCACCAAGTCTCGCTCCGGGAACCAGAGATCCTCACCCAACTGCGAGCCGAAACCGCCAATCATCCCATGGCCCAGATGCAAATTGCCCCGGAACAGGGGCAATTCATGGCCTTTTTAGTGGAACTGATTGGGGCGAAAAAAACCCTTGATATTGGCGTATTTACGGGCTATAGCGCCTTAGTGGTAGCCCTGGCTCTGCCGCCGGACGGGGTGGTGATTGCCTGCGATACCGATGCCGAAGTCACCCAAGTTGCCAGCCGTTATTGGGAGGCGGCGGGAGTAGCGGCAAAAATTCACCTCCGTATTGCCCCAGCTTTGGAAACCCTCGATAGTCTCCTCACCATGGGCCAGCGGGAAACCTTTGATTTTGCCTTCATTGATGCCGATAAGCGCAATTATTTGGAGTATTACGAGCGATCGCTCCAACTGTTGCGGCCGGGGGGGTTGTTGGTGATTGATAATGTCCTCTGGTCAGGGCGGGTAGCGGATCCCAGCGATCAGGATGCCCGCACCGAAGCGATTCGCCACTTTAACCACCACCTCCACGGGGACGAACGCATCACCCTCAGCCTCATCCCTGTCGCCGATGGCTTAACCCTAGCCCGCAAACGGGATAGTTAACCCGTAGGGGCGAAAAATTTTTGTGCCTCCGGCAGGCTTACGCCAACGCCCCTACGCCGATCAATTCTACAAATCAAGTCCCCCTGTATTGGGGGATTTGGGGGCCAAGTAGCAGAAACTAAGCGCAGCGGATCACCGATGGGCTAATCTAACTGTTGGACTGCTCACATTGAACAATTAAGGAGTGATTGCATGGAACGGACATTTATTATGATCAAGCCCGACGGCGTACAACGGGGCCTAATTGGCGACGTGATCAAACGCTTTGAAACCAAGGGGTTTACCCTGGTGGCCATGAAGTTTATGGCGGTGTCCCGTGAGTTAGCGGAGCAGCATTATGATGTCCACAAAGAGCGGCCCTTTTTCCAAGGCCTAGTGGATTTCATCACCTCTAGCCCCGTGGTGGCCATGGTGTGGTCAGGGGAAGGCGTGGTGGCATCGGCTCGAAAAATCATCGGGGCAACCAACCCCCTCACCGCTGAACCCGGTACATTGCGCGGCGATTTCTGCATTGAGGTGGGCCGCAACTTGATCCACGGTTCCGATGCGATCGAAACCGCCCAGCGGGAAATTGCCCTCTGGTTCTCAGACGCGGAACTCGTCACCTGGGAAACCCACAGCAAGCCTTGGCTGTCTGAATAGAAGATGGTGCGTCAGCCATTAAGCTGCTCTTTGGGTTATGACTGCATCGATCTGACGCACCCTACGCTTATGTAGGGTGCGTCACAAAGATCGCTGATGACGGGATGGTTGAATTTTGCCTGACGCACCATTCAATAAATCATCCCCGGCCTCTCCCCAACCCGCAACCCAGGGATGGGCGGGACTGGCCTAAAATGTATCGGGATCATTAAATTGTTGTTCGCTCATTTTCATGCTCCGGCTGAATTGTTCATGAATCCGTTGCAAAATGTCCTCACCTTGAGTCAATTACATAGTGCCTTCACGCTCTTTACGAGCTTGTTGGTGGAAGCTTTGCCCTTTTTGCTGTTGGGGATTTTGCTTTCCAGCGCCCTCCTGTTTTTTGTCGATGAGCAGCAACTCATTTCCCGCATGCCCCAAAATCCCATTTTGGGATCGTTGTTTGGCAGTTTTGTCGGCTTTCTCTTTCCGGTGTGTGAATGTGGCAATGTGCCGGTGGCCCGGCGCTTGCTCACCCAAGGAGCGCCCACATCGGTGGCCATTGGCTTTCTCCTCGCCGCACCGACAATTAACCCGATTGTGATTTGGGCAACCTGGGTGGCATTTCGAGATCAGCCCCAGGTGGTGGTGCTGCGGATTGTGTTTTGTATGATCATCGCTACGGTGGTGGGGGTGATTTTTAGCTTTCAAAAAGATCCCCGGCCGATGATGCAGCCGGAACTGGCGAAACGGGTGCTCTACCGCTTGCAAGCCCGCCAAGCTCCGGAGCAACCCTCGCTACTCCAATCGGGAACCTATCTGTTGGGTCAAAGCGGCTCCCCGTTGCGATTAGAAACGGCAACGCCCGCCGATTTTACCCCCCCCAAGCCAATTAAGCGGTTTTCTGCCCAAAATTTCCGCCTGTTTATGGACAATATGGTGCAGGAGGTGCGGGAGTTGGGGGGGATGCTGGTGTTGGGGAGTGCGATCGCCGCCAGCCTGCAAGTATTAGCCCCCCGGGAATTGGTGGTCAGTTTAGGCCAGGGGCCGATTAGTTCGATCTTGGCAATGATGTTGTTGGCGGCGGTGGTGTCGATCTGCTCCACCGTGGATGCCTTTTTTGTCCTTGCCTTCGCCTCGACATTTACCACGGGGTCACTCTTGGCCTTTATGGTGTTTGGCCCGATGGTGGATCTCAAGGCGATCGGCTTACTGCTCTCGATTTTTAAACCCCGAGTGATTGCCTATCTCTTCCTGATTGCCGGACAACTCACCCTGCTGTTGACGCTATCCTATACTTACTTTTTCTAAACATCTTGGTGTTGCTATGCTCCGCCTCAAACGGCTCTATCCTCAACTCCTGCCCTGGCTTGATGTGGTGGCGCTCTTCCAATGGGGGGCGTTACTCCTCAAGTTTTATTTCAGTGGCCAATTGCAATTATTAATTCACCCCAACTACAACCTTTTGGTTTTAGGCGCTGGGTTTGGGTTTTTAATCTTTAGTAGTTTACGGGCGAAACATTTAATCTATCGCCGTCGTTCTGGGGTCAATGATGGCCCTCTGCAGCACGTAACACTATTTCCGCCGGGTTTGGGGTCGGGGCTGCTGCTGGTTTCTGCCCTGTTGGGATTGCTGATTCCCCCCGCAGTCCTCGCCAGTGAAACCGCCCTACAGCGGGGTTTGAATGAATCCCTCCCCTATACCCGCACCGAAGCCCAATCCTTTTACAATCCAATTCCACCGGAAGAGCGTTCTTTGCTCGATTGGGTGCGGACGCTCAATGCCTATCCTGAACCCGATGCCTATCAAGACCAAAAGGTGAATTTAAAGGGGTTTGTGGTGCATGGCCCGACGTTGCCGGAGAATTATTTGCTCATTTCCCGGTTTGTGATTTCCTGTTGTGCAGTGGATGCTTACCCCATTGGCCTGCCGGTGCGGTTGACGACGGATCGAGAGGACTATCCCCAAGATAGTTGGCTTCAGGTGCAGGGGCGAATGACGACGGAAGAATTGGACGATCGCCGTCAGTTGGTGATTGTGGCCGAGGCGATCGAGACAATCCCGACCCCCCGTGACCCCTACGAGTTTTAAGCCGATGCTCAAGCCTGACAAGTTTGCTCCCACCCTCTTCCCCATTGATTTGGCGGCGATCGCCTCCATAGGGGTCTGCTCTATCTTGATCTTGTTGCTGTTAATCAGTGGCAATGTCTGTCAGGGCGATCGCTGTTGGATCGATACCCGGCCGAAGGTGGCGGAATTTAGTTGGGAGAATGAGGTGATTCGGGCGGCGGATAATGCCTTTGTGGTGGAGTTTAATCGCCCGATGGATCATCAGGGGGTGGAAGACAATCTCAAGCTGACGATTCCCGATAAACCCGAAATCACCGATCCCCTACCGGGGCGATTCAGTTGGGCGGGCCGGCGCTTGGCCTATACGTTGAATTTTCCCGCTCCCTATGGCGATCGCTACCAAATCACCCTCGATAATGCCCAAGAAAAATTTCGCGGCAGCGATGAATTGGGGCAAGAAATGCAACCCTTTGAGGCGGTTTTTCGCACCCCAGATCGGATTTTTGCCTACATTGGTTTGGAGCGGGAGGAGGCGGGGCGGCTCGTCCTTTACAATCTCACCCGGCAGCGCAAAACCCTCCTCACCCCTCCGAACTTGGTGGTGACAGAGTTTCATCCCTACCCCGATGGCCAATCAATTCTTTTCATGGCCCTCGATGGCAGCAGTACCCGCAGCAGTGTCTTGGAGCAACAACTCTATCGCGTCACCACGGGGGTAGCCCTAGCCATGGATCCCGAGGAGCGGCCGGCCACTGGGGCGGGGCAAGTGAGCCTCGTATTGGATAATCAAACCCACCAACTGCTCAAGTTTGACCTTTCTGCCGATGGCGGTATCATCGTTGCTCAACGGATTAGCCGGGAAAACCCCGCCGATGTGGGCCTGTGGTTGCTCCGGGAAGGGCGCGATCCGGTGGCGTTGGAGAATCAACCGGGGGGAACATTTCAAATTGCCCCGGATAATGCCTTGATTGCCATGGCTCAGGGGGAAGGCATCGCGCTGCTTTCCTTAAAACCGGGGGAGGAACCCCTGGACTTTTTGGCCCAATTCGGGATGGTGTTGGACTTTTCCCCCAATGGGACGACGGCGGCGATGGTGGACTTTAACCGCAATGATCCCAATCTGCTTTACACGCGATCGCTCTATCTCGTCACCAACCAACGCACCCAGGAGAAAGTTTTTGATACCCAGGGTTCCATTGTCAATTGCCAATTTGACCCCAAGGGCGAAAATCTCTATTGTCTACTGACCACATTGCTCGAACGTCAGGAATACACGGAGCAGCCCTATATTGCCCAAGTCAATCTCGACACCAAGGAAATTAAGCCCCTAACAACATTGCCGAATTATCAGGATATTCACCTCAGTGTTGCACCGGATGGTTTAGCGCTGTTATTTGATCAAATTGTCACGGATCCAGAGGGAGATGGCTGGTTGCAAACCGATGCAGGGGAATCCATCAGTGATAGTCAAATCTGGCTGCTGATCCCCGCCGTCGATCCCGAAAAACCGCCGGTCTTGGAGACCCTACCCTTTATTGGCATTCAACCCCAATGGCTTCCCTAAAACTGATACAGCTTGTTCAGAAATCATCTGATTGGTTCTCAAAGTCCCTCTCCCGCTCTGGGAGAGGAATTTAGAGTAAGAGCAATGTGTTAAGCAACTGGTGAACAGGCTGTAGGGTGAGTTGACTAGATTGGCAGTGATAACCCATTTAATGAGTGATTGCATTTGCATTTGCATTTGCATTTGCATTTTAGTTCTTACACTCTTGTATCTCCTAACCTTTTTTAGGATAAAGCTGATGATCGGGATCTAACCAAACAATATAGAAAACTTCATTAATGAGAAACCCATGAATTCTACCATGCTCATTTGAAGAGAGAGAAAACTGATAAGGAGTATCAACTAATTGCTCCTCATCTTTCAATCCAAAGCCATTTTCACTGGTGTCTTCCCATTTAATTGGATGAAATCTAAGGGAGCTACTACGATTCACCAGTAGTTCTTGAGTAGAGAGAGCCGATAAGGCCTTGAGACGGTCAATTAGAGTTAACCAATAATTCACTAATTTTTGACTACAGGAGAACTTTTCATGACGGTCTTGATAGTATTTAAATGAAAAGCTGATGCCTTGTTGCTTCAGCTTCGTTGATTGAATTCCTGATGAGTTTTTCTTTAAGACTTCAGTCTTTTTAATTCTCTTCGACACGTTCTCCGTAAAACTCCTTCATCCACTCTTTCTTGATCACTTGATTAGATGGTTCGTCTGGTGCTAAATCCTCTCTAGCCCGATTCCAAGGATCTTCGAGGTGAGTCATTTGTTCTAGTTCGTAGCCGTCACAATCAAAATATTCTTGGACAACTTCATCAAGAAATTCACAGATATTTTGAGGAAGCTGAGGTATCACATCTTCAGAGATGGGCTGCCATCCAAAAGATTTATATTGTCGATATAGAGAGGGAATCACTGGGCCATGTACCCATGCCTCGAAATCCTCTTCAAAGAGAGGACTGTCGTGGATTGCAATATGCCAGGCTTGAGCATAGTAAACAAGCTTCTGAAGCTTCAAGTTACTAATAAATGAGCCAGTTTCATTCGCTACCCAAATAAAATACTGTGCTATGTCAATGCAAGACAACACTAAACTAACCTCCTTACTCACAACGCTTTATAAAGACCAATATATTGATACTACTAGCTTAGACAATTTTTCCCGGAGAAGCTATAGGTAATTTCCCTACCTCATCGTTGAGCGGTTCAAACTCGTGCTACAGAAATGTTGTAGCACGAGCTTGACCTTCTTAGGCGAGATGCTCGGTGACGGCGCGACTGAGCACCTGCGTCCAATGCTCCACCGCATCGGCTGCCGCCGCTTCGACCATCACCCGGATCAGCGGTTCAGTTCCCGAAGCCCGCACCAAAATGCGACCGCGATCGCCTAGATCCGCCTCCCCTTGGGCAATGACCCGCTGCACCGCCTCGCAATCCTGCCAATGCTGGCGATGTTCCCGGCTTTCCACCCGGATGTTTTGCAATAGCTGGGGATAGGTTTGGAAACTCTGATCCCGCAATTGGGCGAGAGAAATGCCGCTGGCTTTCACCAAGGCCGTGAGGTGTAATGCCGTTTGTACCCCATCACCGGAAAAGCTGTGGTGGTGGCAAAGGATATGGCCCGACTGCTCACCGCCAAGGGCTGCCCCCAACTCAAACATGGCGGCTTGAACGTGCTGATCCCCCACATCGGTGCGGTGGAACTGGCCCCCTTGAGCCTGCCAAGCCCGTTCAAACCCTAAATTGGCCATCACTGTGCCGATCAGGAGATTGTGGGGGAGTTGGTTTGCGGCCATGAGTTGCTGGCCCCAAAGGTAGAGGATGTAATCCCCATCAATGACGCGGCTGTGGTGATCCACCGCCATGACGCGATCGGCATCGCCATCGAAGGCAAAGCCGAGATCTGCGCCGTATTCTTGGACGGCGGCTTGGAGGCGTTGTAAATGGGTTGAGCCACAGTTGACATTGATGCGATCGCCATCGGCGGCATCATGAAGGGCAATCACCTCCGCCCCCAAGAGCCGGAACAATTCCGGGGCTAACTGTACCGCCGCCCCCCAGGCTAAATCCAAGACAATTTTTAAGCCGGTAAAATTTGCGGTGGGGAGCGATCGCTGCAAAGAATCCGCGTAGTCGCGGATTAATGTCACGGTATGTTGATGTTTCCCCCAAGCTAAACCACTGAGGGTCGATTCCCCCTGGCCCCGCAACCCCGCCTCAATGCGAGCAGCCGCAGGCTTACTCAACTTCGTACCATTGTGGCTAAAAAACTTAATGCCATTATCCTCCGGGGGATTATGGCTCGCGGAAATCATTACCCCCCCTAGGGCATGGGTTTGGCGGGTAAGGTAGGAAACACAGGGGGTCGGGCAGAGGCCCACATTCCACACCTCCAGGCCAGCAGAGGTCAGGCCAGAGGCCAAAGCCGTGGCGAGCATATCACTGGAATTGCGGGAATCTTGACCAATAATCACTGGGCCCGGCGGCACCGGTTGATCTTGCAAAACTTGGCCCGCCCAATAGCCCACTTCCAAAGCCAGGGAGGCGTTGAGGAGTTCCCCCGCCTTGCCGCGAATGCCATCCGTGCCAAAGAGGGGGGTGGTGGGCAGTAGCCCCAATTGGGCTAGGGTGCTGATGCCGGGGTTAGGGGCTCCCTGACGGGCCTGGGGTCGAATCGGCGATGATACCATAATTAACTTTTTCCTCACTCACACCAAAAATACTGATGTTGCTACATTCAACCATCAGCCTCTATTTCCAGAACTTTATCTTATTGGTGGGGGAGTTGCACGGAAAAGGGGAGTGGGAAGTAGGAAGTGCGGAGTGGGAAGGGTAGGGGCGGAAAATCTTTGTGCCTCCGGCAGGCTTACGCCAACGCCCCCAAACGGATCAACTCTACAACCAGATTCCCGACGAGGATTTTCCGTTGCCCGTTGCCCGTTCCCTATCCCCTATCCCCCATCAACACCTGCATTTGCTCCATGGTGAGGCCCCGCTCGATGTATTGGGGGTTGTCGGGGTTGTAGGGACTGGCGAGGCGATCGATGGTTTCGATGGTGGCGGTGTCGTCGAGGATGGGGATATCGGGATCAAAGGCCGTGGGACGGGTGAGGGAACTGGAGAAGCCTCGGAAAATGAGCACAATTTCCCGCTCACCTTGAACCTCGGCCGTAACGACTAATACTTCTTGGGGATGGGTCTGGGTGTAGACTTCCAAACGATTTAGAATGGACATACAGAGTTCAAAAGGGTAAATCAACATATTTTACTGTTGCGATCGCAACAATTTGCTACCCAAAATGTCCAGAGGGGCCCTCAGAATTTTTGTACAATGGTAGATAACGACATTATTTAAAGTTATGAGCGACTCCATCTCCCCTTCGCCACGCCTGGCGGAAAAAATCGAGGTCTCGATCCAACTGGATTCTGACCTTGTTGATCAACTCCACCATCTCAGCAGCGACCCCAGTCGCATCATCGAAACCGCCATTAAACAATGGTTACGGGGTGAGCGAGAGCAAGACGACGAGCTATCGCGCACGTTTAGGCGCAATCCCCCCGTTCCCCCCCGTGGTGAATGGAACGATTAGGGTTGATCCAAAAACCGTCCAGACCCCATGGACGGTTATTTTCATGGCAGACTACTATAGAAGAGACTGAAATCAACATTGCATGACCTGTAATCGCGTACCATGGACGCTGCTTCTGCACCTCAACCCCCAAATTGCTGGCAACGTTTAGGTGCTGAACTGGCATTCACCCAAGATAGTTCCGGCCAGTACTCCTCATTTTATTGGCAACGCCCCGCCAACAAGGTCGTCAACGCTCCGGCGATCATGACCCATGCCTCTAACGAGCATCATCTTTTTCAACCCGTTGCCCAGGAAAGTTATCTGGAAACGATTCACCGGGTGATGGAGCGTCGGGTTCCGGAAAATTACCACTGTTTATTTTCCTACCAGGATGAAACTTTTCCGGTGGAGTTAGCCATTACGCCGATTCTCAAGCATGAGGGGCGGGTGGTGGAGGTGTTGGTGTTGGGGCGGCTCTTGGAGCAGGCGGGGCTGACGCGAACGAACCGCCTCACGGGGGCATTGCCCCACAATAACTATCAAGATCTGATTACCCAAATTGCCCGCAATATTCGCCGCAATCCCTATCAAAACCTACTGACGAAGCTGGCCCGCAATATTCGCCTGACGTTGGATCTCGAAACCATCTGGCAGCAAACGGTGGATAGTTTGGGGGAGGAGGTGCGGGTGAGCCGCTGTTTGATTATTTCCTACGATTCAGAAAACTTGATGTTGCGGGTGGAGTCGGAATATTGCGATGCCCATTACCGCTCGATGTTGGGGGAGCGGTTCCCGATTAACCAGACCCCCTATTTACAACAGGCGATCGCCACCGATGAACCCCTCGCCTTTGACTACATCCCCGATAGCCCCTTTGAGGAAAAATCCGTCCTCGTCGTTTCGACGTTTTACCAAAATAAGCGCAATGCGTTGATTTGCTTGCAACAGTGCGATCGCCGCCGCCATTGGAGTGATGCGGAGATTGAATTAGCGCGGGAATTGGCGGCCCATGTGGGGACGGCGATCGCCCACGCCACCCTTTATAAAGATTTAGAAGAAGCGGGGATGCGGGCCGAAGAAGCCTCCCGCCTCAAAAGCGAATTCCTGGCCAGCACCTCCCACGAACTGCGCACCCCCCTCAACGGCATCATCGGGTTCATGAAGCTGATCCTCGATGGTTTAGCCGACGACCCCGCCGAGCAACGGGAATTCCTCGAAGAGGCCCACCGTTCCGCCCTCCATCTGTTGAACCTGATCAACGACATCCTCGATATTGCCAAAATCGAAGCCGGGCGGATGGAGTTGGAATTCACGGAAGTCTCCTTGGAAGACCTCTTTGAGGATGTGGAAAAGAAAACCCGTCCCATGGCCGAGCAGAAAAAGCTCAGTTTTGAAATTCAGTTGCCCCCCTCCCGGGAACCCATTGCCCTCTATGGCAACTATCAACGGCTCTTGCAAGTCCTCCTCAACCTCGTCGGCAACGCCGTCAAGTTCACCCATGAAGGGGGAATCACGATCAGCGCCGAAATTGTCAAAAAAATGGTCACGATTAACGGCCAGCGGTTTCCCGGCTTTGTGAAGGTGCGGGTGGCGGACACCGGGATTGGCGTTCCCCTCGATAAGCTGGATATGCTGTTTAAAAATTTCAGCCAAGTGGATATTGGCCGTACCCGCTCCTACGGCGGCACGGGGCTAGGATTAGCCATTTCTCAGCGGTTAGTGGAAACCATGGGGGGCACAATTCAATTTTTCAGCCTCGGGGAAAACCTAGGGTCAACGGTGACGTTTACAGCCCCGATTATGCAAATCCCCTTGATGTCAAGGAGCAAACAGGCGGAAGGGGATTGAGGGCCACAAAAAACCGCCCCAATCAATATCGGCGGGCGGTTTGATCTAAGCAATCGGAGGGTATGGGGTTAGTTTAGGCTGGTTCTGAGCGTGAGTATTGTTACCGATTTTACCGATCGCCCTCAGAACCGGAATTTAACCGCTGATGGAGACGGTGAGCGGTGCGCAAAATTTGCCCGGCGAGGATGGCTGCGCCAAAACCGTTATCAATATTGACCACCCCCAGGCCCGCCGCACAGGAGTTCAGCATTCCCAACAGGGGCGTAATGCCCCCAAAGCTTGCGCCGTAGCCGATGCTGGTGGGGACGGCAATCACGGGGCAGGCGGCCAATCCCCCCACGACACTGGGCAACGCCCCCTCCATCCCCGCGACGACGATCAACACATCCGCCGCCGCAATCAAATCCTGATGGCGCAATAACCGCTGAATCCCTGCTACGCCCACATCCCAAAGCCGCTCAACCCTAAACCCCATCAATTCAGCGGTGACGGCGGCTTCTTCAGCAACGGGGAGGTCGGCAGTGCCAGCGGTGAGCAATGTGATTTTACCCATCGGTTGCGGTTGGGGTGTGCCTAGGGCGCAAATCCGGGCGGGATCGTAGTAGCGCAGTTGGGGGAGGTGGGGCTGGATTTCGTTGAAGACCGCGAGGGTGATGCGGGTGGCCATGGCCACGGCAGCTTTTTGGGCCAGGATGGGGAAAATTTCGATCAGTTGGGCGGGGGTTTTGTCTTGCCCCCAGATCACTTCAGGAAAGCCGGTGCGTTTGTGGCGATCGCCATCGAGTTTGGCAAAACTCCCCACGGCGGTATAGGGGGCTTGTGGCTGGAACTGTTCCGCCGCAAGCTGGGGGCTGATTTCCCCCGCCGCAACCGCAGCAAGCAGGGCTTGGAGAGTATCCGGTGACACGATGGCTGATCCTGAAACGACAAGCTTCGATCATACCCTGGGGATGGGGTCACGGTTCTCGGTTTGCGTAGGGATTGAGGCGGACATCGCTGCCGGTCTCATCGCTGTGGTAGATCCAAGCTTGGTCTGGGCCGGTGACAATCACCCGCCAACCGGCGATCGCTAATTGCGATTGCCGTTACCAAAATTGACACCTTTGTAATTCTTATTTTTTAACAGACTTTTCCCCAGGACAATCCCCACTATTTCCACAGCTTTTCCGGGCGTTTTCCCCAGAAAATCCTTAGTTTTCCACAGATAACAAAAGCCAAAACCGACTTTTTGGTTAGAACCTCAGCGGAGGAGAAAGAGAGACCTTAAAATTGACCATACGGAGTTTAGGTAAAGTTGTGTAACAAAAACTAGGCTTAAACCCTGATTCCTGCGTAAACCTTGAGTTTCTCGCCCGCTATTGTTAACATTTCTCAGCATTGACAAATCCCCCCCTTTCCCGCGAAATAGAGTTAGAGTCTGTATTGAACCATGACTGACTTGCGACCCATCACCGACATTTTGCGCCAAGGTTCGTGATTCAGCGATTCAGTCCCTCCTGCCCTCCCTTTAACCCATAAAAGGCACATTATCGGGCGGTCAGCGCTAGCGCACTTATCGCCATTCCTGCCCCGATTTCCCCCTAACCCCAAGCTGCCGACATCCTGTGACGTTCGGGCTTGGCTCGGTTTGGCTTGTTTTAGTCCCTGCTTACGAGGTCATCATGACAACTCAAATCAGTATCCTGACCGAAATCCCCGAAGACCTACACCAATCCCTTCGGCACTATCTGGATCAACACCCCAGTTGGGATCAAGATCAAGTGTTCACTGCTGCCCTATCGTTCTTTTTGCTCCAGGGCGCTCAACCCTCGCCCCCGAAATTGGCCGATTCCCCCGACCCAGCAGCGGCAAAAGCTTACCTAGAAACGCTGTTTCACACCTGAGGCGGTGGTAAACTAGGTCTGTTTTTGCGTCCCCTCCCACCATGCTAGAGAGTTTAATTGTTGGTGCAGGCCTGAGCGGCCTGGCCACCGCCCACCGGTTACAACAGCGCGATCGCCATTTTTTAATCACCGAACAGGACGATCGCGTCGGGGGTGTGATCATCAGCCGGCAACGGGATGGCTTCCTCTGGGAGGAGGGGCCGAATAGTTTTCAACCCAATCCCATCCTCTTAAAGCTCGCCGTGGAGGTGGGTTTGGGGGATGATTTAGTTTTGGCCGATCGCCGTCTACCTCGCTTTGTCTATTGGCAGGGCCGGTTAATCCCTGTGCCCATGAGTCCGGGGGCGGCGGTGCGATCGCCCCTTTTAAGTTTTGGCGGTAAGTTGCGGGCGTTGTTGGGGGCGTTGGGCTTTGTGCCGCCGAAGATGGGGGGGATGGAATCGGGGAGTGAGGAAACGATCTGGCAATTTATCCATCGCCATTTAGGATCAGAGGTGGCGGAGCGGCTGATCGCGCCCTTTGTGTCGGGGGTTTATGCCGGGGATGTCCATGGTTTGAGTATGGCGGCGGCGTTTCGGCGCATTTATGAGTTAGAGGAGAAGGGCGGCGGCTTGGTGGCGGGGGCGATCGCCGCCCGTCGTGACAATAAACCCACCCCCCCCGATCCGAGCCTGCCCCAAACCAAGCCGGGGGAACTGGGATCTTTCCGGGAGGGGATGGAGATGTTGCCCAAGGCG